>DAOTTR010000345.1:0-4851 GCA_034437715.1 Caldilineaceae bacterium | reverse complement strand
GCCAACTCGTGGCGCAGCAAATCCTCAACCTCACCCCCGTGAGACTCAAGATTATCCGCCTGCTTGGACCGCACGTCCTAAACTGTTATTTGGTCGAATTTTAGCTGCGGAATGTGGGATAGTAGATCCCGGCGTAAATAAGGTACCCTATTTTTACCATGATGTACACGAGTAACGTGCCTTATTAACTGCTGTGGTATCTACGCCCAACTGTACTAGCGCAAATTGGGGCAAGCGTCGCGGATTACCCCGGTGATATACTCGATCTCTGCCAACGATAGTGAGGTGGCCGACGGCAAATAGAAGCCATCGCGACAAAGCGCTTCGGCCACAGGATAGCGTTCGCCCAGAAAAGTCTTCCAATAGATCGGCTGGCAGTGCATGGGGATGAAAAAGGTACGGGTCTCGATGCCGTTGTCGGCCAGGACTTTGCGCAACTGATCGCGGTTCATGCCATAGGCCGCGGCATCGACCAGGATGCCATACATCCAATAGACATTTTTGGCCCAACTGGCTTCCTGGGGTGTCTGGATACCGGGGATGCCGAACAAGCGACAATTATATTCGAGCGCATTTTGGCGGCGGCTTTTGACAAAGTTATCCAACTGTTCCACTTGCGCCAGCCCAACCGCGGCTTGCAGATTGGTCATGCGGTAGTTGAAGCCCACAAATTTGTGCCAGAAGTGCCGTTCGTTGCTAAAGGCATGGTCGCGCAAATTCCAGGCCAGCTTGGCGATCTCGCGGTTGTTGGTGGTTACCATGCCCCCTTCGCCCGTCGTAATGATCTTGTTGCCATAGAAGCTAAAGCCCGCGGCGTCGCCCAATCCACCGGTGCGCCGCCCCTGATATTCGGCCCCATGCGCTTCTGCGGCATCCTCGATCACCAGAATACCACGCGCTTTGGCTAGTGCCATCAGCGGCTCCATGTCGGTGGGGTGGCCATAGATATGAACCGGGACAATTGCCTTGGTGCGCGGCGTAATCTTGTCGGCGAGTTGGTTCATGTCCATCTGCCAATAATTGGGCTCCATATCCACCAAGACCGGCTTGGCACCACAATAGGTGACGGCGTTGGCCGTGGCGATCATGGTAAAGGTGGGGATGATCACCTCGTCACCCGGTTCAAGGCCCAGGGTGGCCAGCGCCAGGTGCATAGCGACGGTGCCATTGGCACAGGCAATGCCATAGCGGACGCCACAAGCCGCCGCAAATTTGTCTTCAAACTCACGGATAAAGCTACCCGCCGACGAGATCCAGTTGGTCTCGACGGCCTGTTGTACATATTTCAACTCGTTACCGGCCAAGGTTGGTTCGCAGACGGGAATGATCGAGCGGCGTGTCGATTGATCGGTGTGCTCATCAAAATCTGGAATTGGGCGATAGCGCACCTTGACTTCTGGATCAGGGGCGGGGATGATCGCCGCCAGATCACCCATCTCTTCAAGTTTGAGTTCCGCTGGTTGCAGCATAGAAATTGCCTTATCTCACTAGGGAATAGATGTTCACATTCGGTTTATTGAAAACGTAAGTGCCAGATCGTCGCCACATATTTGCGCCCCTTTACCAGGTAATCCCAGAGGGTTGCGCCGGTTTTGCTTTCGCCGGTGGTGCGTGGCACGCAAATATAGGGCACTTCGCGCAATTGATAGCCGCTGCGTACGGCGCGGCCCAACAAATCAATACAATATTCGCCATAATCACCTTGCAAGCGAATGGCGCGCAAGACCTCGGCGCGCGCCGCGATAAAGCCGCTGGTATAGTCGTGCACTTGGTTGCCGACAAGCAATATCGCAAAATGATTAATGAGCCAACTGAGCGTGCGCGTCATCGGCCCATGCGCCACATCGGCCCCACCCGCCACCCAGCGCGAACCAACCGCGACATCGGCGCCATCAAGCACCGCTTGCACCAACTTGGGTACATCGGCGGGCGGCATGGAGAGATCGCAATCCATCCAGGTGACGATGTCGGCATGGTGCGTGTGGATGGCTTCGTCAATTCCCCGCTGAATGGCCGAAGTGAGGCCTTTTTCACCCACGCGCCGCAGCAAGATCACCTGTTGATCCGGCCGCGGGTTGTGTTGGGCTGCCACTGCTTCGACAACTGCGCTGGTGTCATCGGGCGAATTGTCATCTACCACCAAGACCAGATGGCGCGTAATCGCACTGGCCAGAATTCCCTGAATCAGCAGTGCAATATTCTCGCGTTCATTATAGGTGGGCAACACCGTGCAGACCAGCGGTGCTGTGGGCAATGCAGTGCGCGCTGTCATAGACGTTTTCTCGCGAGGACATAGAGGCTAATGCCAAAGGGCAGATTGATGTGGGAAAGCAGGCGCGCTTCCGCATACAATGCCTGTGCCACCAATTGATTGACGGCCGGCGAAATATCATGGTTGCTCGCAAAGGGCAGCACGCGCCCGCGTTCCAATAGGCGCTGGAGGATGACCGGCGGCGACAAGAGTGTATTGGCAAAGGTGACACGCTCGAGATCAAACGCGCTGGCGTTGATCGCGGCAACTACTTCCTGGCGCGCATAGCGGCGACCGGTATTAAACGCCGCATCGTGGGTGCTGTGCAACCAGGGATGGGCACTGATGCGCAGCAAGAGCGCACCACCGGGTTGCAAAATGCGCCAACTTTCCTGCAATGCCTCGGCCAACTGCACAAAGCGCTGGTCAAAAACATCCAGCGCCACGATCAAGACGAAATGGTTTTCGGCAAAAGGGAGCTGTTGCAGATCGGCCTGGGTCAGTTGGCTAGTCGCGGCGCGGCGGTTGGCATAGGTCAGTGCGACACCGTTGCGATCCAGCCCAATACAGGTTTGGTCGGGATGGCGATCGGCCAATTCCTGCAAAAAGGTGCCGGAACCACAGCCCAATTCGAGCAACGGCCCTGGGCGCAGCGGAGATTGTTGCAGCAGCGCGTGGGTGATGGCGCGCATACCCTGGGCCCAGCCGTGATCTTGATCCATAGCGTAGAGCAGCGGGAGCAACGTGGTCTCTTGGGGGGTGGTGGCAGTCGGCTGCGTTGGCTGGCTATTCAATGATGACCTTCCCTATTATGATGCCCTCTTCGGTGGCGGGCAAGCGTTCGCCACTGGGCTGACCACTGGGCTGATACAACCCAATCGCCAATTCGTATTCACCCGCGGCTAGATCGCCTGGGAGTGCAAGCTGGTATTCATCCAAAATTTGCCAACCGGCCTGCCACTGAAGCGTTGGCAATGACCCTGCGCCGGGTCGATCATCGCGCCCGGCGATCAACGTTACATTGCCTTGCGCATCACGTTGGCGCAGATGGGTGAAAACGGTCCAGTCGGCAGTGGGTGCTTTGGCGACGTCCCAGTACAACTGTAAGTAGAGCATCGCGCCTGCTTTCAACTCTGCCGGCTGCACATCATAACCCGCCAAGGCAATGCCATCACCCAGCGTCACTTGTCGGGAGTGTTGCGGCGACCGTTGCGACGGTGTATTCGGTGGCCGTTCATAAAACTGGGCATAGACCGCGCCCTGGCGATCCTTGATTTCGTTGATGACCGTTGAATCGGGAAAAAGCTCGGGCAGGAGCAAGCGCGTACGAAAATCTTCGTGGTCGATGACGGCATAGAGCTCGGCCGCGGTATTGCTAGGCGCGGTGAAGGGAAAAATCTGGCGGCCATCAAAGGTGACTGGCGCGCTATGCGCGTTCGTTTGTATGCGCCAGGCAAAGGCCAGTGTGGGATGCTCTGCGGTGCGCGGCGTGAGATAGATTGGCGTTGTGCTGGGTTGCGCGGCAATCGCTTGACCCACTTGCCACAGACCAACGTCGAAGGCGTAGAAGAGATCGGGCAAGCTGGCCCACTTGACAAAATAATTGTAGCTTTCGGTGACGCCGCCCAGCAGCAGCAGCCCAATCGCCGTCCAGCGGAGCAGCGTGGTCTGGCGCGGTCGCCACTGCCAAAGTTGATCCAGTCCAAGCGCACAGAGCAAGGCCGTCGGTGCCGCCGCACCAAGGATGCGATGAAAGTGGGGCGCATATTCGCTGAAAACACCCGGCAGCAACAGGCCAACCAGCCCAATCAGCGGCACGGCATAGGCCGGGTTAGCACACTTGAAAAGCGCCATAAGCAACCCTAGATAAAAGGGCAACGCCAACCCCAAACTCAGCGCAGGCAAGCCGGGCACATTGCGCCGCGGGTCGAAATCACCTGGGGTGCCCAGCGGCCCGAACATCTTGGCCGTTGCCCAGATCGCGCCGCCGAGCGAATTGTCTGCCGGGCTCTCGGTGGGGCCGACAATGCTCAACTGGGCTGGGCGCAACAGTACCAAATCAACATTCTGCGCAATGAACCAGCCCAATGGCGCGAACACCAACAGTGCTACACACGCGGTAAGCGCGGTGCCAATCCATAAGGCGCGGATGGCGTTGGGCCGTGGTTGTGCGTCTTGGCCTGTTTTTCCCGTTATGGGCTCGGTTGTTTGGCTGCGCCACTGCTGCCCCACCAGCCATAGCACGGTGGGGATCATCAAAAATGGGATAATCCACGCGCCTTGATAGGCATACATCCCCGCGGCCAGACAAGCCCCGCTGCCCGCATAGCTGAGCCAGCTTTGGGTGCGCTGACCACGCAAGAAGAGCCAACTGGCCCCTGCCCACACCAGCGGCACCAGGATCGGCTCGATGCCCATGCGGCTGAAGTGAATATGCCAGCGCATGAGCGCCAAAACGCCGGCAGCAAAGAGCGGAAAGGCTGCGGAAAGGCCAGCACGCTTGGGGGCAATGTGGCGCAACTCACGCGCAAGGCCATAAAGTGCTAGCACACCCAACACGCCAAAACCGGCTGCTGTCAAGCGCATGGCCGTGGGACCGG
>DAOTTR010000344.1:0-12964 GCA_034437715.1 Caldilineaceae bacterium | reverse complement strand
GATACGCGCTATGTCTTTAAGAGCGATGCGGCGGCAACGGGTGTGGCGCCGATCTGGGTAGAAGAGGCGAGTGGCAACAACGCGATCATTGTGGCGGCGGGGGCCAATGATCTGCTGTCGCCCGCAGATATCGAGGCTGCGCGGCCGGCGCTTATCGATGCCCAGATTCTGCTTTGTCAATGGGAATGTCCGCTAGAAACAACCCTGGTGGCGCTGCGTATGGCCCAGGCAGCGGGTGTGACCACGATTTTCAATCCGGCCCCGGCACGCGCGAATTTACCGGCAGAAGCGTATGCGTTGAGCGACTTCTTCTGCCCGAATGAATCGGAAACCGAACATCTCACGGGTCAACCGGTCGCCACGTTGGCCCAAGCCGAAGCCGCGGCGCGCATCTTGCTCGCGCGCGGCACACGCAACGTGATTCTCACCTTGGGTGAACGGGGTAGCTTGCTAGTGACTGCGGAGGCCGCAATCCATATTCCAACTACTGTGGTGCAGGCGGTAGATACCACCGGCGCGGGCGATGCCTTTTGTGGCAGTCTGGCCTATTTCCTGGCCGCCGGCCAACCAATTGAACGTGCCATGCAACATGCCAACCATGTCGCCGCCACCAGCGTGCAAAAGCCCGGTGCGCAAGGCAGTTTTCCGACGCGCGCAACCTTGCCCGCTAGCTTTTTTGCCGACCCCACTGCTTGATAATAGCGAAACGCTATACACAAAACAGTCCATAAATTGTCCAGACCACAATCGATTGAAAGCACAGCTTGCAGAGAGGAAAATTCCATGGCCCTACATCCATTGGCGGGCAAATCGCCGCCCCTTGCCTTGCTGACCAACATTCCGCACTTGGTTTCGGCCTATTACACGCAGCAACCCGATCCTGCCGTTGCGAGTAATCTGGTCGCCTTTGGTACGTCGGGGCACCGCGGCACCGCCACGGAAAATAGTTTTAATGAGCAGCACATTCTCGCCATCTGCCAGGCGATCTGTGAACATCGGCGCGCCAAGGGGATTATGGGGCCGCTCTATCTGGGCATGGATACGCACGCCCTTTCCGAGGCCGCGCTCTCGACGGCAATCGAGGTCTTTGCCGCCAACGCCACCGACATTATGATCCAACCGGGGCGCGGCTATACGCCCACCCCCGCCATTTCTCATGCGATCTTGACGCACAACCGCGGGCGCACCAGCGGATTGGCCGACGGTGTGGTCATCACCCCCTCGCACAACCCACCGACGGATGGTGGCTTCAAATACAACCCGCCCGCAGGTGGCCCGGCCGATACGGAAATCACCCAGCAGATCCAACAGCGCGCCAATCAATTGCTGGCCGCGGAATTGAAGGGCGTCCAGCGCATGAACCTGGCGCGCGCGCTCAAGGCCGCTACCACACATGAACACGACTATATCGCGCCCTATGTGGCTGACCTAGCAAATATGGTGGATATGGCAGCGATCCGCGCGGCGGGGTTGAAAATTGGGGCGGACCCCATGGGTGGTGCCGGGATTGATTATTGGGATCCGATTGCCGAACGCTATGGATTGGACATAGAAGTGGTCAACCGGCGCGTCGATCCCACCTTCGCCTTTATGACGGTGGATAAAGATGGCAAGATCCGCATGGATTGTTCCTCGCCCTATGCCATGGCCAGCTTGATTGGTCTGAAAGATCGCTTTGACATTGCTTTTGGCAACGACCCGGACTTTGACCGGCACGGCATTGTTACCAAGAGTGCTGGGCTGATGGACCCCAACCATTATCTGGCCGTGGCGATCTGGTATCTCTTCCAGCATCGGCCCCATTGGCGCGCCGATGCCGCGATTGGCAAAACGCTGGTTTCCAGCGCTATGATCGACCGGGTGGCGCACCATCTGCAACGCAAACTGGCCGAGGTGCCCGTTGGCTTCAAATGGTTTGTCCCGGGCCTGATCGATGGCAGCTATGGCTTTGGCGGCGAGGAGAGCGCCGGTGCCTCGTTCCTGCGCCGCGATGGTACCGTCTGGACAACGGATAAGGATGGCATCATTATGGATCTGCTGGCCGCCGAGATCACCGCGGTCACCGGGCGCGATCCAGGCGAGCATTATCAAGCGCTGGAAGCCCAATTTGGCGCATCCTTTTATGATCGGATTGACGCCCCCGCCGATGCCGCCCAGCGCAATGCCCTGAAGAATATGAATGCCGATGCGGTGGATGCATCCGAATTGGCTGGCGACCGAATCGTTGCCAAACTCACCCACGCGCCGGGCAATGGCGCGGCGATTGGTGGGCTCAAGGTAGTGACCGAAAACGGTTGGTTTGCCGCGCGGCCATCGGGCACGGAAAATATCTACAAGATCTACGCCGAGAGCTTCCAAAGTGAGGAACATTTGCAGCAGATCCAGGCCGAAGCGCAGCAGATCGTGAACAAGGTCTTTGGCTCATAAGCGATTGCAGTGACGACTCCCAACGCTCACGTCGAGCCTGAAGAATTGGGGTTTACGGGCTTTCTGACTAAGCGAATATTTCTGCATAGCAAATATTTCCGCATGGCATGTCCGCCCCGCCATAAATGGACGGGGCTAGTCAACAACGCCCCCTAAAGCGGGCTTTAGCCTGCGTTGTTGACTAGCCCGGTGGGTTTACCCCCGGGCGGGTATGTCCAATCATTTACTGTACTAGAGATTATGCCGATTGGTTATATCGGCAACAAAACCAGGTGCAATTGTTCTGGTAGGTGCGGTTTGTAACCGCACAAGCACCGTCGATGCCGACTTGTGCGGTTACAAACCGCACCTACGAATGCACATCAGGCGTAGCGCAAATATTGCTCGACAAAATCACAGTCGACCAGATCCGAATAGGCTTCGGTGAGTTGCTTGGTGATTGGCCCAGGCACTTTGCCATCGGCCACAGTTTTGCCATTGAACGAATGCACCGGACAAATACAAAAGCTGGTGGAGGTGATAAACGCCTCGTCGGCAGTGAAGGCGTCATAGGGCGTCAAGTCGTCTTCGACCAATTTGAGCTTGAGTTCTGCAGCCAGTTCAATCACCGTTTGGCGGCTCACCCCGGCCAGCACATATTGGGATTTGGGCGTATAGAGCACGCCATCCTTGACCAAAAAGACATTGCTGCCCATACCCTCGGAGAGAAAGCCGCGCGTATCGAGCAGCAATGCCCAGCCATTGGGATTCATGCTGCGCACTTCCAGGTCGGCGATGATCATATTCAAATAGTTGTGGCTTTTGACATTCGGACTCAGTGATTCGGGCGGGGTGCGCTGCACCGAAGGAAAGACCACGTCAATTCCGTCGCGATAGAGATGGGCGCGCGCTTTGAAGGGCAAGGGTGTGCAGTCGATAATCAGCGTCGGCCCGCTATTTTGCCAGAAATCACCCCCGACCACATCCACGCCGCGCGAGACGCGTTGCGCCACCCAGAAGTCATCACCCGCATCCAGCAAAGGCAAATTGCGTTCTAGGATCTCTTCGGTGATCGTCATCACCGCGGCGGCGGAGAGACCAATATCGATGCCGGTGTATTTGAGCGAGCGATAGAGGCGATCCACATGTTCTTTGAGTTTGAAGATGCGCCCGCCAAAGGTGCGCGTCATATCGAAAACGCCGTCGCCATATTTAAAGCTGCGGTCGCGGAAGGGAATCAACACCTGACTTTCGGGTACAATCTTGCCGTTGAAGTAGGCAACGCGTTCGGGATTGCTCATGCTTCCTCACTTTTCATCGATGGGCTACAGTAGATGAGTCACAGGGTTTATTAAAATCGTCAGCCGCTAGCGTAGACAATTCGTCGCTATGTCAGAATTGTCGGTATCAGGCCAGGAATTTCCGTGTCGAGGGGAAAGTAGGGGCGCTGCAACTGGCTAAAACGGGCGTGACGAATGGTGGGCGGCGTGGGGCCAGGCGTATCCAGAATGAAGATCGCTTTGGCAATTGGGCCATAAGCCAGCCGATAGTTCATGGGGTTTTTGGCGACGACAAACTTGGCCGTCGCCGGCTCGAGCCCCACGGATTGATATTGCTCATCGCGCCAATCATAGGTACCATAGGTGGTAATCAGCACATGAATGCTGCCGATGGTGAGTACCGCGCTCGGCCCCATATTGCCTTCCACGCCGTCATAGATGCCGCCCGTATAGCGGAAGCGGCCATCGGACAACGTCGTCACCTGGCCCGTGACCGTGATTGGCTGACCCCAGCGTGGATCGAGTTGATGGCCCAACGCGCAACTAATTGATGCCCCGACCCCTTTTTCGTGACAAACCCCGGCGGCGGTCGGATCGACTACCGGCACCAAGGCGGGCATTTGTGGATTGGGTTCGTTTGCCAACGCTGTTTGTAAGAGTGCCGCCAAGGTTGCCACGCTGTCGCCCGCGGCGCCGCCACCACAACAATCTGCTGTTTCCACCAGGATCACCGGCCCGCCGTCGATGGCCAAGCCTGCCGTAATCGCGGCGTCCGGCGTCCAAGATTGGGGTTCTAACGCAAAGCGCATGGCCCAATAGGCTTCGGCCAACTCGCTTGCCAATGCCACCGCGCTGTCCAGATCATTGTCGGTGATCACAATTGCGCCGCTGCCCATCTCGGCCACGTCCAGAAAGGGCTGCACCAAAATCACACTGGTGGACAGGACGCCATTGTGACCTTCGTGCGCCTTGGCTTGGCGCATCAGGCGCGCAAAGGGATCATCACCATGGGTAGACGCGTGGATCGCGCCTGTGATCACGGGTACTTTGGCTGCGGCCATGGTGGGACGGATGCGACCGGCCAGTGTATCGACCAGCAGCCGCGCCCCGCGTTGACCGGTGCTATAGGCATCAGCGTGGGGATAAGTTTCCCAGGCGACCAGCGCGTCGGCATGGCGCACCATGGCCGCGCTCACATGGGCATGGAGATCAAGGGTCGCCACAATCGGGATGGCCGGGCCAACGATGTGGCGGATGGCCGTAATCAGATCCCCCTCCAAGTCGCCAATATCTTCGGCCGCGGCTGCGCCATGCAAGGGCAACAGTACACCATCCACTGGCAAGGCTTCGCGCAAACGCGCGAGAAGTTCCTGCTTGAGTTGCGCGTAGCAATCTGCCGTTAACGGGCCACCGGGGCAGGTGCTCGCCCACAGTAAGGGCGCAACGGTTAGCTGTGCCTCGCACAACACCTGGAGCATCCCCCCGACCACGCCGCTGTTGATGGGGAGAATGGCGTCGCCGCGCAACAATTCGTAGCGTGCAAACCAATCCAACCCAATCGGTACGCCACCCAGGTGATTGCATTCGGTGAAGATAGCGCCCAACGCGATCCGTTTTGTCACCATGCCCCAACCCTACTCGTCACCCAAGACGGTATCCAATTCGCTGCTGGCCTGCTTGAGCACATTCATCAGTGCGAAGTCGCCGCCCCAGGGCACTATCTGCGCACCCATGCCACGGAAACGTTTGATCTGTTCCGGCGAACCGGCAGTGATGCCCCATATTTTGCCATGCTTTTCAGCGGCCGCGGCGATGGTCTCGATCGCCTTGTCCATGGTCATATTGGTGCCGCCCGGTGTGGTGGCAATGCGCAGATTCAAGTCGCCTGGCCCTATAAATAGGCCATCCACCCCTTCAATCGAGGCAATTTCCTCGGCGTTGGCAACGGCCTGCAAGGTCTCGACTTGGGTGATGACAAAGGTTTCGCGATTGGCTTCATTATTGTAGTCACTGCCTTCAAACCAGACATGATTGCCATAGTCGGCGTCCAACCCGGCGCCATCCATGCCACGATTGCCAATCGGTGGATACTTGGTGGCCTGCACAATGGCGGCGGCAACTTCGGGTGTCGAGACCAGCGGCATCAGGAAACCAGCCGCGCCATCTTCTAAATAGCGATAGAGCAAGCCCTGTTCGCGGGTGGGGGGGCGCACCATGCAGTCAATGTCATTGTAGAGACAGAGCGCGATCAGTTGCTGTACCTCGCGTGGGTCCATGGCGCGATGCTCTAGATCTAGCCAGATGCCATCATATTTGTGCTTGGCGGCATAGCGGACAAAAAAGGGCAGCATATGGCCCAATCCACACACACGGGCAAAGCGCCCACTGCGAAATTTCTCGAGCATTTTGCTCTTGCGCATAAAAGAATCTCCAGAGTCTAAGAGAATGTAAATGGCAATGCCTTCACAATGCATTCTCTGATGAATGGTAATTACAACCGTGGATCATACAAGAGATTGCCCGCTAGGTAAAATTGGAAAAAAGTACGTGTCGATTGGTCGCTTAGTCGATTGGTCGCTTAGTCGCTTAGTCGATTGGTCGCTTAGTCGCTTAGTCACCGTGTCTCGTGTCTCCTCCTACCCACCATACCGCATCTCGCCGGCCTCGACGCGGAGGGGCAAGCGATTTTGGGGCGGCGGGAGTGGGCAGGTGGCATAGGGCGTGTAGGCGCAATAGGGATTGGTGGCTTGGTTGAAATCGAGCGTAACTTTCCCATTGATAGCAACGTCCGTATAGAGGAAGCGGCCCGCGCCATAGGTTGTATCGCGGTTGGTGAGATCGCGAAAATTGAAGAAGAGCTTGTTGCCCCGTCCTTCGGCTTCCAACCGGCATTCGTGACCAGCCAGCGTAAAAGCAACAACCCCTGGATTGAGCGACTCGACGGTGTCGCCTAGGACATTGTCGATGGCGAGGACGCGCGGCGGATCATGCGTTTCAAACTGCGCAGTGACGCGCCAGGTGGGGTCAATCGGATACCACTGAAGACCAGCAAATCTTTGCCGCGCGGGGCTGGCGCTGTCAAAGAGGCGCACGCCATAGCGTGACCCGCGTTTGAGGATCATGAAGGTCACTGTACCCAACGTTACATAATCGGCTTGGCCGGACATGTCATGTTGCATGAGCAGTTCGGTAATCGATTGGCCGTTATGCAGCATGGTGATCCCTGGCGCAGTACGCAAGCGAATTTGCCCATTGATCACTTCAAGTGTACCCGCGTGGGCTGGCATATCGGCAGCGGTGAGGATAACGGTATTATGGGAGGCTGCACCCAAGGCATTCTTGCCGGGCTGTAGCCAAAAGAGCCCTGCGACTGTAAGCCAGCCGCGTTCGGCCAGCAACTGTTCTTTGCGTTTTTGTCGCTGGTCCAGGAGTTCATCCACATACATAGAAGCGCGGCCGATCATTTGGGTAGCCATCCTCTTGAAGCAGGAATTGCTGCTCACGATTTTACAAAACGTAAAGGATAAGGTATACTAGAGAAATTACTGATGACTGGCCTACGATCAGGCTGGTATAAGGTCGGTGATTCTTTTACAAATATATTTTTATCAATGTATTGCGCTGTGGGTCACCGCCATCAAGGCGGTGTTTTGTATTTCCTAGACGCTGCCATTGATTTTTCAATTATCTATTGCTGTTTTTGTTCTTTTTGCCGAAACAAATCATTGTAAGAAAACGTTATTTCTAAGCGCCGCGTTAGTATTTTGCCTTGAGTGACTTTGGCTGCGTAATTTACCAAAGCAATCTGTCTCCAATCACCTTCGCCGATTCATTCGAACAGTAATCAGTAAGATGACATCTCTCCTGTTCGAGGCATCACTACTATGTTCAGAGATAGACACAACGATTAGAGACGAGGGTATAGACAGCGGCAATCGTTATCTTTATGATATTGCGTTTAGTGGTAGAGACAAAATCGCTATGCGGCTGAAATGTGATTTCTTATTCACATTTTAACTGATTTTGTGTATAGCATTGTGTTGATTTAGAGCATCGTACGCTCCTAAATCCAGAGTTTATTTATATTGAGAGAAGACAATGAGTAACGATCAACCTGTATATCTGACCGAAGATGGTCTACATAAGGTTAAAGAAGAACTGGAATTTCTGACGACAACGCGGCGTCGCGAAGTCGCGATGATGATTGCCGAGGCCAAAGCCGAGGGTGACATTAGCGAGAATGCCGGTTATGATGAAGCGAAAACGGCACAAGGCTTTTTAGAAGGGCGCATTCGCGAGTTGGAAAATATTCTCAAAAAAGCGCAAGTGATCAAAGAAGGAACCGTGGCCGCCAATGTGGTGGTGATTGGTCGTACTGTTATTGTACGTGAAGATGGCACCGAATTTGACGAAAGCTATACCATTGTTGGGTCGCTCGAAGCGGACCCATCCAATGGCCGCGTAAGCAATGAAAGTCCGCTGGGCAAAGCATTGTTGGGCAAGAAGGTCGGGGCCAAAGCCGTGGTCAATTCGCCCGGCGGCGAGATCACCTTTAAGATTATGCGCGTGGAATAGGGCGCGTAGCATAGCCTACGCCCGATCCTAGCCACGGTTCCGCGCCGCGCTTGGCTTGATCCCGCCAGAAATTTGCCCAATCACATATTGATCTGAAGCACTTTCAGCATACAGGTACAGATTTTGTGGCCGTATGCTCGAAGTGCTTGGGTCGTCCCTTCCGCTGTCGCTCCTTCGCTCTGCCCAATGACCCACTTGATCAGCAAACAAACTTGCCAGCTTACCAGCAATGGTAGCGTCATGCGACGACGCGCCGTAAATGCGTCGTTTGACGATGGTTGCGCACATTCGTTTTGTGGTATGGTATGGTTGCGAGCGTCATAGCTTACAACCTATATTAAATTATTAAATGATGGAGTATTCCTTATGCAACGTCTATTATCACGTTTTTCCATTCTGTTGCTATTGTCCTGCTTGTTGAGCGGTTGTCGCTTGGTAAGCCCAACCTTGCAGATCTTCCAACACTTGTCCCAGCCTTCACCAGCGGATCAAGCAACAACGCGATCCACGACACAACCGCCAACCACTACACCGAGCGAAACTGTGAGCGACACTGTGGTAGCTAGCGAATTGCAGCGATGGCTGGCCTACGTACCCAACGAGCCAGGTTATCGTGAATACCTCGCCTATGGCGATGTCGCTGCTTGGTATGACGCGACGAATATGGCGCGTGTTAATAGCGTTGCCGAGTGGCAGGCATTGGAAAAGCCGCAGCGTGATCAGTGGTCCTACGCCCTTTCGATGCAGACGTTGCCCCCCGATGCGCTAGGCTTGCCCTATATGATCGTCGAAGATATGCGCGAATTGTATGGTTTCAGCTTTTTTGATGTCGAGCGCTTTCTAGAATCTGGCATGCCGCCCACCAACTTTACTGTGCTAGAGACAAGTGCCGATCCGGCGCAGATTGATGGCGCGCTGCTGGCATTGGGCTACACGACCAACACGATCGATGGCGGGACTTTTTATAGCATCCGTCGCGACAGTGAACCGGATCTGCGCTCGCCATTCAAGACTGGGCAATTAGGGCAACTCAATCGGATTATGGTGCTGGGGGATACGTTGATTATTGGCCGGTCAACTAATCTCGTTGCACGCGTATTGGACAGTGCACAGGGCAACACCGGAACACTGGCCGATGATCCCACTTACCGCGCGTTAACTGGTGCATTGGCCGCGCCGGCCATGACCCAATTGGGTAAACTGGTCGGCGCGATCTTGATTGGGCAACCGCTGGCCGCCGATCCACTGGCGATGCTGGATCAAGAGAATGAAGTCCTTCAAGCACAATTGGATGTCTATGCCCAGGCCCCTTTGCCCCTCTATCTCGCATTGGGGTTTGCGACCCAACGGAGGGGTGATGCGAGCTATCTTACCTTGGCCGTCGTCTTTCCACCCGATGTCGATGGGGCTGCGGCTGCCGCAATCCTGGGTGAGCGGT
Source organism: Caldilineaceae bacterium (assembly GCA_034437715.1). GTDB lineage: Bacteria > Chloroflexota > Anaerolineae > Caldilineales > Caldilineaceae > JAHBVH01. The sequence continues at coordinate 3,265 of DAOTTR010000344.1, read as the reverse complement.
TGGCGACGTATACCAGCGTGACCAGCAAACGCCCGTTGCCCGATTATTGGTCGTTCGAGCAACAGATAAGTGTCGCGGTAGAGGGCTTACCGGTTGCCTTGGTCACCATGCGTGTTGCGGATGAAGATGCCGAAGGGGCTCTGCGCACGCGCCCCTTTGCCTGGAGCGATCTGCTCTTTCAGCGCGATCTGCTCTTCCTGTTAACGGGTGTGCCTGTGCGACCCTGAAAATTTTCCCGACGAAAAGATCATAACTATTGTCCCCAGGAATCTGTTGTGATATAGTCTACAGGACAACAGTGATATAACAATGATGCAACATTTTACTGGCTAACCCTACCGTGCGATGAATTTGACCTTGCTGCATAGCCACGGTGAAGTTCGATTGGAGAATCCACTGTGCGAATTTTTTCTTATCTCACACTTCTGCTTTTCATTTTTACGGGCTTCTTTGTCCATAGCACTCCTCTGCAAGCCGCTAGCGTGGGCAGCGGGTTGGTCACGCCCCAAGCGGATGCTATCCTCGGCGGCGTTGTAGAGATCACAGGTATTGCCCAGCATCCCACCTTTCGCAAGTGGCAGTTGGATCTGTTGCTGGATGGCGATGAAAAGCAGACTACCTTCCTTGCGGTGGGGGAGCAGCACTTATCCGAGGCGGGTCTGCTATCGACGTTGGATACGACGCTATACCCGAATGGGCATCATCGGCTACGCCTGCGCGTCGTCCACAGCAATTTGAATTATGACGAATATTTTACGCCGATCACCATCAACAATCATCGGACCCTCGTGCCCGCGTTGGAAGATCCAACTGGGCAACCGGCAGTGGTACAACCGGCGCTCACCGGCCCATTGGGTGAAGCTGTGCCAGAAGGACGCCGCTGGATCGAAGTCAATCTCAGTGATCAGACGCTGACGGCCTGGCAAGGGGAGACAGTTGTGCTGCACACGCTGATCAGCAGCGGGCGCACCCAATATCCTACCGTGCTGGGGACCTACCAAGTACGCACCAAATTGCCACTGGAACGTATGATCGGGCCGGGCTACGACACCCCCAATGTGCCGTGGACCATGTACTTCTATCGCGGCTATGCCATCCACGGTGCCTACTGGCACAACAACTTTGGCACACCCGTCAGCCACGGCTGTGTCAACATGCGTGTCGAGGAAGCCGAGGCACTCTATGCGTGGGCATCGTTGGATACAGAAATTGTCGTACATGATTAGGTGCGCCAATGTACAGCATGAATGCTCGCTTACCCAATTGCTGTACATTAAATAAGGTGTACTTCAGTTTTGGGGAAGTGTGCCGGGGACGCGCGAAGACCACACCGGCTTGACAAACTGCAACCAGCGCGTCCCCGGCACATGGTGCGCGTCAGTGCTATAATTTACCCCAAAGTGAAACACGCCAACATTAAAATCAGGAAGTAACGAAGGAGCGTTTATGAGTACGTACCGTACCGCCATTATCGCCTGTGGCACCATTGCCCGCGTCCATGCGCGTGGGTGGCTTGGCATCCCTGGCCAGCCAACCGCCATCGGCGCGATTGCCGACACGAACGCCGATGCCCGCCGCGAATTTGGTGATTTCTTCCAGGTTGGTGAGGAACACCGCTATGCCGACTACCGCGCGATGCTCGACCAAGAGCGGCCAGACTTTGTGGACGTCTGTTCCTGGCACCAGCAACATGCCGAGATGGTGATCGCCGCGGCCGCACGCCGACCCAAGGTGATCCTCTGTCAGAAGCCAATGGCCGTTGATCTGGGCGAGGCCGACGCCATGTTGACCGCCTGTGCGCGCAATGGCGTCAAGCTGCTGATCGCCTTTCAACGCCCCCACCACGCCACCTGGCTCAAGGCGCGTGAACTGATCCGCCAAGGGGTCATTGGGCAGGTCACCCAAGTCCAGATGGATGATGGGGGCAATCTCCTAAATACGAATTCGCACAATATTCGGCTGGCGCTCTTCCTGATGGATGAGCCACAGGTGGAGTGGGTATTGGGCACAGTCGAGCGCACCACTGATCAGAGCGAACGGGGCTTGCCTGCCGAAGATGCCTGTATGGGCTTGGTCAAGTGTGCCAACGGCGCCACGATCCTGATCCAGGGCAACTTGATCCGTGGGGGCTTGGGCCAGGGCTGCCGCGTCATCGGCACCGAAGGCGTTATGGAGCTGGATACAACGCGCTTCCCCGACAGCGAGATCCCCACCGACGAGCCAATGTATATGCCCGAAGGCCCTTCGGCGCGCTACAACTATGAGATCGGCACCGTAAAATACCTCAACGCGTCGTCGAATGGCTGGCAACAGGTTGAAGCGCCCTGGCACGATAGCTGGAGCCACCAGTGCCAAGAGGCCATCGACTGGGCCGAAGGGCGCGTCGCGCAGCCGATCAGTGGGGCCGACCGTGCGCGCGCCGTCCAGGAGATTATGATGGCCTTGTTCGAATCGGCGCGCAAACGCCAACGGATCTATATGCCGCTGAAGACGCGCATCAATCCGCTCAAGCTGATGGTGGATAGTGGCGAATTGCCGGTCGAGTGGCCCGGCAGCTACGAACTGCGCGCCAAGCTTGTGCGCGGCGAAGCCATGTCCTGGCACCAGAAGTAAGATTTGTATCCACGCTGGCAAAAAGCAGTGTGGGTGTGGCTGGCCGATTGGGGATTTGTTAGCAGGGCAGATTTCCCCGGTCGGCTACAGTCTAGTCGTTGGGCGTGTTTGCGATTCGACCGCGCCGCAAACACTATGAAAACAAGTCGTAGGGAGCAAGGACCATGCTACCTTCCGCTGTCTTTGTGGGCTATTTCCCCAAAATCACCGTGACAAAACCAGCTTGGCTAGAGAATCAAACGGTGTTGGAGATCGGTAGTGTCAGTGAATGCTTCTCCGCTGGGCCAACCGACTGGATTCTTGCATGGCAACATAACAAGTTGGGTTTCTTTGATACCGAAGCGCAAGCCAGCGCGCTGACCCCAGAATACCCTGAACGCTATGACATTTACGCCTATAAGCTCTATCCCTACAACTGTCTAGATGGCCAGCGGCAAGCCATCGATATTTCACCCGTCGCAGGAATCCTGCCGCAAGCGTATGCCTTTTTGGGGTATGACGTGGTCAGCAAATCGTCCACTGATTTCTTTGAGTCCCACATTCCGCAGCTAAAATTCGACCAAATAACAGTTTAGGACGTGCGGTCCAAGCAGGCGGATAATCTTGAGTCTCACGGGGGTGAGGTTGAGGATTTGCTGCGCCACGAGTTGGC
>DAOTTR010000343.1:0-10848 GCA_034437715.1 Caldilineaceae bacterium | reverse complement strand
TGGTGGCTTTCCTGAGCTTTACGCGGCGCAATTGGCCAGCAACACGGCACTCCACGCGGCGATCCATCAGGCTGCCCAAGCGCAGGTGCCGATCTATGCCGAATGTGGGGGCTTGATGTATCTCACCGAGGGCATTGTTGATCAGGCAGGAGTGCACCATAAACTAGTCGGCTTGCTGCCTGGTATCTCGCAGATGACCCAACGGTTGACGATGGGTTATCGCGTGGTGCAAGCTGTCACAGACAACTGGCTCTGGCAGCGGGGCGAAACCATGCGCGGCCACGAGTTTCATTACTCGGTCTGGCAGGAACGCCCAGCCCATGTTCCTTATCTCTACGAATTTCAACCGCATACGCCGCGCCATACCTTGCAAAACGAAGGGGCAAGCTTGGGCAGCGTCATCGCGTCCTATACGCATTTACATTTCCTCGCCAACCCAATCCTGGCCGAGCGCTTTGTCGCAGCCGCGGCCAGAATCAGGTAAGCGATGAATAGAAATTTAAATCACCTCAAGATAATCACGGTCGGGCAAGGTAGGGAAGGGCGCAGTGGGCAGAGTCTGGTACCAGAAGGCGACCGAGGCAATGTCATCTTGCAGGGGCAGATAACGATGTCCGCTGCGCCAGCCGAGCGCCTGGATCGTCACGCGTAGATCCTGTTGAAAACGGATCGGGTCGGTGATGTGCCAGCGGTACAGACCAAAGCGCTCTTGCGACACATAGACGCCATCGGGGCGGATAACCTGGCTGAGCCCGGCGTAGGGGGTGGTAAATTCCTCGTATTGCTTGGTCGCTTTATTCTCAAAATTGTAGGAACCGCAAAAGTAATCCTCGGTGCCCGTGCCACAGATGGTCGGCCATTCCTTGTCGCCATCCATGTAAAACTTGATCTCGCCTTCGCCCCACCAGCCATTATTATTGACCCCCCAGGCCATGTAGACACCCACAAAATGCCCGCGGCCCTGCACACCGTCGAGAATGGTATAGTCGGTCTTGTAGGGCAGCGGATTGGTGCGGCGGAATTGAGCATGGAAATAGGCACAATCGGCGGGAACTTCGGTCAACGTATAGTTGATCTGGTAGTACAAGCGCATGGGTTCATCGGCAATGTTGGTCATGGTGATGCGGGCGCGGCGGCGGAAGGGCATCTCCCAGTAACAATTGAAGGCGCTGCCTGGGTTGACACAGACGGCCAACGAAGTCAGCGGCGCATATTTGCCCCACCCCATACAGAAGAAATCACCCACCGGGCATTCGACGGCGGGTTGCTCCTGATCATCCCAGTAGATGCGCAAAATGCTATAGCGCCAGTTGCCCGTGGGCGTCATCCAAATCTGCTGGATCGCACCTTGGCCGTCGATGTCGGCCAGTGTAAACGTTTCGCCCGGTTCAATTGCAATCGAGGGGGAGAGCTTCCAGCCCTGGCCCAGGTCGCGAGCAGCATTGGCACCCGTGCCCGTGGTTGCCATGCCACCTTTGCCCTTTTCGCCGGTAAAGTTTTCCGGGCTAATCGAACGGGTTTGTGCATTGGAAAGGCGCGACAGATTGCCCAGGTTCATGCCCAGGCCGTTAAAAGCAGTCATGCAGGGTCTCCTCTAGTACAGTTGGGCGTAGATACCACGGCAGTTAATCAGGCACGTTACTCGTGTACATCATGGTAAAAATAGGGTACCTTATTTACGCCGGGATCTACTAGGACAGTTGCTGATCAGGATCATGGGAAGCGCAACCGAGTTGGAACACTCGGCGATTGGGAACATTGTAACATGGGGCTATAGGTGTGGTCAATCGAAGTGCTAGATCGGTAGGGCCGCGCAGACCCTACCGATCTCCGGCTAGCTAGCGTGTCACAACTGGCAGATAGAGACCATACGGGTAGATGGTAAAGAGTAATGGCGTCGTCATGCCACCACCCGGCGGCGGGTTGAGTACGCTAATCTCCCCCGTGCCGCCGTTGGCAACATCGTCAGCAGCCAAGGTCACCTGTAACTGTGTACTGTCGATCACTTGGGTGAGACGCAACACGCCATTCCAATAGATCTGTGAACCCGGTAGGAAGTTGTTGCCCACAACCACAACCATAACCGGTACGCTGGCTGCGCCCTGTGCCAACGTGGTGGCGGGCAGCAGTTGCACCAACGCCGGCACAGCATTTTCCGGGGGCGCAGTCACCGCAAAGGTGAGCACATTCGATTCGCCACCGCCCGGCGCAGGGTTGGCAACGCGGATGCCACCATTGCCGACCAAGCCGACATCAACGGCGGTCAGGGTTACCTCTAGTTCATTGGCATTGATAAACTTGGTCGAGCGCAAGGCCCCATTCCATTCAGCCTGGGCCCCTTCGACAAAGTTTTCGCCCAGCACTTTGATTGTCAACGGCGTGGCGCCGACGCCTTGGGCGACAATCGTCGCGGGTTGGAGTTCCACCAACGAGGGGGCCAGGTTCTGCCCAGCTTCGACAACGGTGAAGAGCGCCACATTAGAGGTGCCACCCCCCGGCGCAGGATTGAAGACGGTGATACCCGCCGGTTGATTGGCATCGGCAGCCGCCGCGCTTACAGCATCCGGGTCAACGGCCAATAAGGCAGCCACCACATCGCTTGCGCCAATCGTCACCTGAAGCAGCGTGCTATTGATAAAAACCGTGGGTCGGTCGGCACCATTCATGCGCACCTGTGAGCCGGGCACAAAGTTGGCCCCAATCACATCTAGCGTAGCTTGCTGCACATCGGCAGGAATCGACTGCGGGTTCAGATAGTCGATCGATGGTGTTGGATTGTCGCCCGGCGCGCTGATCTGGAAAGCCAATGCGTTGTGTGAATCGCCACCGCCTGGGGCCGGGTTGACGACTTTCAGCGCTGCGCTACCCGCCATGCTCAGATCAGCCGCGCTAATCGCTGCCCGCACTTCGCTTGGGCTGACAAAGGTCGTGGGGCGGGCGCTGCCATTCCATTGCACCTGTGAACCGCCGACAAAGTTCTTGCCTTTGATCACCAGGGTAAAGCCCTGACTGCCCATCGGGGCCGAGGCAGGCAATAAGCTGTCGAGCGTCGCTTTGGGAGTGGTGACGGCAAAGGCGACAATCGCATCGCTGATCCCGGCCACGGCATAGGCCGTCGCGCCATCAGGGCTGATCGCCACTTCGTTGGCGCCGTCTAGTTTGGGCAGATCGGTGATAATATCACGCTTGATGGCGGCATTGAATGCGAGCAAACCCGTCGTCGTGTCGCGGTCAAAAATGCCCACAGCCTGATCGGTCAGCGCCGTGGTGAAGAGGTGAGTACCATCGGGACTGATCGCCACGCTGGTGGTGCCGCCCAGACCATCCATGCCGCCAATCCCGTCTTTGTAGGTGCGCAGCGAAGAAACAGCACCCATCAACTGGTTGCGCTGAAAGACCGTAATCGAGTTGTCGTGCAGGCCAGCCACATAGACAAAGTTGCCATCGGCGCTGACGGTGACGGCGTGGGCACCAGCCAATCCATCTTGGAAGCGAATCGGATTAACCCCGATCAGTTGCCCTTCGCGCCGCGTCTGCACATGGGTCAACGTGCCATCGGCCACGTTGCGACCATAGACAGCCAACGTGCCGCTGATGTTGCTGGTATAGCCGACTACGTAGACAGTTGAGCCATCGGGACTGACGGCCACGCCGCGCGCCCCGTTGAGATCTTCCGCACTGAGAATGGCATCCGCGTAGCCGACAAAATCATCATTGTCGCGACTGAAGGTAACCAGCGCATCTTCATCGACACTGGCAACATAGATATGGCGGCCATCGGGGCTGACGGCCACACCATGTGCGCCCGTGAGCCCCTGCACGATGAAGTTATTCTGATAGCTTTCCGGCGCGCTCAACGCACCGCTGATCGGATCACGCGCGTAGCTGGTAAAGCGGCTGGCTGTACTGGCCGTCACATACACTTGTCTGCCATCGGGGCTGATCGCCACTTTGCGTGCGCCCTGGAGCATCGGATCGGTGACCGTGTTCTGCAAGGATAATTGTCCGTTGACTAGATCACGGTTGAAGTGGGTCAGGCTGCTGGCGTAGTAGTTGGTTACATAGACTTGTCGGCCATCGGGGCTGACCGCCAAGCCATAGGCACCATCGAGATCGGCGATGCTGGTACCCGGCGCCTCCAGGAAGGGCACCGGCGCGGGTGCGCCCGTACAGACCAGATCGAAATTCACGGTGGGCTGAGTCGGGTCATCGGTGGCTAGGGTGAGCACGGCGGTGCGAATCCCAATTGCGGCGGGCGTACAGCGCACCGTGACCGATGCAGCCACGCCATTATTCACCACCAGTGCCGGTAAACCACTCATCACTTGGAAATCTGCCGCGTTGTTGCCGCTGATCGATTGTAGCGTGACATTGAGATCTTTGGTGCCATTCTCAGAAATCTGCAAGGTGCGGTTTACCGCAAGCCCCACAATCCCTGTACCGAAATCAATCGGGCCAGGGGCAATCGGGTCGGCGGCAAAGCCAGGCGTCTGTACGATTGTTCCGTTACAGACCAGATCGTAATCCACCTTGAGATGCTTGGGATCATCGGTGACCAAGGACAAGGTGGCCGTGCGTATTCCTTCGCCACTCGGCGTACAGCGCAAATTGACCGGTTGTGGCTCTGTGCCATTGGGAATTACTAACGGGAAAGTCGTGCTGGGTAACAGGGTAAAGTCGGCAGCGTGTGGCCCTTCGATACCAAAGGAAGCGACGACCAGGGCACGGCTACCAGCCTCGTAAACAGCAAAGCTGGCATCAAGCGGCGCGCCAATGGTGCTATTGCCAAAGTCAATCGGGCCGGGTTGGGCCGGGGTTGAGCCATAGCCGGGCAGGGCAATCCCGTTCTCCACGGCACCAATATCACAGACCGATTGGAAATCGCCATCGCCATCGCTGGGGCGCGCGCTACCCGTCTGATCTTCCTTGTGTACTGGTTCGGCATTACAGACGGCGTCATCGCCACCATCAATCGCCGGGCTGCCTTCTTTGGGTGACATGGTCAGGATATTCGGGAAATTGGCCCCTGGTTTCGGCATATCCAATTTGGGGTCGGCGCTGGGCATATTGACACCACAAGCCGCGCCGGGGTTTTGCAAATTGTGGCCGTTATCATTCACGGGTTTGCTGCCGGCGCAGGTGCCACCCGCACCAACGGTGCTTTCTTCGACAATCGTATTCCAGAGCGCAACCAGTTCTTCATTATAGATCGCGCCACCACTCTGGGCGCGGTTGCCCGTCAGCGTGACATTGCGCAGATTCACAGTCGAATCCGAACTCACGGGAAAGGGCGTGTCGATATTGGCCAGCGCGCCGCCTTTGCCATCGGGTGTGAAATTGGCCAACAAGGTGCTATTGGTCAACTGGAGGATAGCAGCCCGATTGTTGACGATAGCACCGCCCAATCCATCGCGCGTGGCAATGTTGCCATTGAAGGCGGCGCGTGTAATCTGCATATCTTCTTCACTATAGATGGCACCACCGCGGCCAGGCGTGGCAAGATCGCCCGAGATGTTGCCGTTGAAGAGCGTGTCGCTAATCACCGTGGTGGCTGCGCTCAAATTGTTATAGATGGCGCCACCACTGCCTTTAGGTGTCAGGTTGCCGTTGAAGAGGGTACGCACGAGGGTAAACGCGCCGTTATTATTGTTAAAAATCGCACCGCCACCCTGGCTTTGCCCGCCGGTAGCGTTGGCAATATTGCCGTTGAAGGTTGTGTCCGAAATGCCGAGACGGGCGCTGCGGTTGGCGATCGCGCCGCCACTTTTGCTGGCAATGTTGCCGCTAAAGCTGGTCAGCGACGCTTTGAGCGCATCTGAGCCGCCAATCGAAATCGCACCGCCAAAGCCAATCGCGGGGTTGTCGCTGCGGTCGCTGTTGACACCCATCGCTACATTACCGGCAAAATTGCTGGCCAGAATATTGAGTGCGCCGGAGGTGTAAATCGCGCCGCCATCGCCCATCGCCTGGTTGTCCACCACAGCCACCTGCGTCAGGTTGATCACCGTGTTGACGCCATCGCCAAGGATGGCCGCGCCAAAGCCGCTGGTGTAGCCGTTATTCAACGTCAGGTTGAGTAAGGAGAGAATACCATTGCCCGTGACGCGAAACAAGCGACTATCCTTGGATTCATCAGAAGCCAGATCAGCGGGAACGCCACCCCCACGGATGGTGACCGGCCCCACAATGATCACTTCTTTGTTGATCATGGGCAGTGGATTTTCGCCACTGGCCAGCGTGATCACACCGCCCGCTGCGCCACCGCCAAAGGTGATAGTCGTCGGGCCAGCGCTGGCGGTACATTCATGGTAGGGTTGCGAAGCCAGGCCATTGACTTGTTGCAGAAACGCGGTTTGCAAGGCTTCACGCAAGGTACAAACGCCATCGTTGGCATCGTCGGCCAGCGACGTGGTGCTGATAATAATGTTTCCTGCCGCTTTAACGGTGGGCGTCAATGGTGGCAAAACTGAAGTCAAACCGAGCAGAATAGTAAACAATAAATGAACGCATAAAAGTCGCTTGCGCTTAGCGAAGCGCAGGATAAAGGGTCGCATGAAATTTCCTTGATTTTTGGTAACGATTACACCAACATTAAATTCGTGTTGAATGAATTCAACACGTGCGACGGCAAACGTGTTTAAACACGTTTCCTATCCCAGGCGCTGCATGAATGCAGCGCGGCAGGTGATGAAATTTAACGCTGTCGTACGATTCAGGCCAATCGCATTCCCGGCTGAATCGTTACGAATTTTGTACTATTTTAATTTTTTTCTTGTCCCCAGCGCATTACAGAGTGTAGCACATCTGCTGATTCACTTGCTATGTCGTAAGTCACAGACGCCATGTGACATTATGCGTGCGTGTGCGGTAGGTGATGCAATTCGGCGGTCAGCCAACCCAGAAAACTGTTGGCCACCACCGTCAACTCGGCGATCTGCCGGATACGCGTATCCGGCGACTGCAAGAGGCCAAATTGCTTATCCCAAGCCAAGGCCAACTGCGCGCCCGTCGATGATGGCAAGTTAGCCACGCTGGTTACGCCATCGCGCAAATTGGGTCGAGAAAACCCAGAAGGTCTTCTCGTATAAGTTTATAGGTTGGGCGTAGTTTCGACCTGCCACTTCGCCTGTAAAGTAGCGCGGTCATGGCCGAAGATCGATTGCCAGCGCATATACAAGCCACCGATCCAAACGGACGGTTCTGGTATGGTCAGGTGATTGAGCAAGCACTGTTGGCTGGCGGCGGCCAGCAGTTCGGCATGATGGCTCTGCATCATTGCGGTTCTGTGGTCGCATTGGATCAGTTCCATGGTAGAAATCCTTTGGTTGCACGAATTACTGCCTAAAGTAAATGTTCCAGTAAACCCGCTTGAGCGGGCGTCGCTAGTTAGCACCGTCCCTTTAGGGCTAACCTTTACCCACATCTTTGGATACCAGGCAGGGGGAGCGTGCCGGGGACGGCCCAGCGGCATAACGGCACTACGCTATGTTTTTGGGCCGTCCCCGGCACGCCTTCCCTACTGCCAACTTGTGGGTAATGGTTAGCCTTTAGGGCGGGCATGCAATACCCCAAACTGTGCTAATCTTGCTTCACCACCCTGGCTCGTAATCTGACGTGTCGTTGTTCGTCAAGCGCGTCTGGTTGCTGCCATCAGCATTCATGCTGTAGATCTCTTCGTTGCCGTCGCGCAGGGCCGTAAAGACAATCGGGCGCACCACGGCGAGCTTTTGCACTATCGGCAAGAAGATATGTTGCTCATCCTGGGTTGTGCGGCCATCGCCAGGTGGCGTCTTGGCCAGGGCAGGTTGAACACTATAGATACCGATGGCACCCAAGAGTAGCGCCGAACTGATCGCATTGTGGAGCAGGCAATGAACGCGGCGGTTGGTGATAAAGGGCAGCGTGGTAGATGACATGGTATGCGTCTCCTTTGTTGACGGTTGCATAGGTAAGTTACGTGCAAATTTTTTGCACCGCTTCGAGCCGATTCACAGCCACCAGGGTCAAGTTTAGATCACGCAGTTTAAACAGCAAGCCATACAACTCAGCCTGATCGCGGATCGGGCCGGTAAGCCGGGTTTCGCCCGCGCGTGTGTGCTCGATCACCAGCGGATCAAACCACTCGCGCCATTGGTGATGTAGGTATCCATTAATACGAATTTCATAGAATGAGTGCGCTTCCATTATATTCCCAGATAGGTTCCAACACGCCATGCAGCAATGATAGCAATCAACCAGCTGTGCTGTCATGTCACCAAAGATGCATTTGATAGTTGGTTACTGAATGATGCACCACTAGACCAAACAGAGTTCTCACAAGCGTGCAAGCGCTACCTCCTGTACAACCAACACAGCGCGCATTCAAAGATTAAAACCAGATGAGAATCGCCTTTGATTGTGATCCGCTCGGTGATGACATACGCCAAGTGAGGTAACGGGGTCAAGGCTACCTTTTCAGCAACTTACAACAAAGTGGCTAGTCTCACATAAAAATGCACTGACTTTTCGCGATAATGGCCTGTCCCTGTATTACTTACTTGTAAACACACTAGTAGATCCCGGCGTAAATAAGGTACCCTATTTTTACCATGATGTACACGAGTAACGTGCCTGATTAACTGCCGTGGTATCTACGCCCAACTGTACGAGTAGCCCTAAAGGAGACTCCGTAATGAGTCATCACCGTTACTTTTCACGCTACTTAGCGTTGAGTATTGCAACCCTTGGGTTGTTTTTCATGCTAGCAACCCCCCAAGTTGCCTATGCCGATGGCACCATCGAGGTCGATACCGTCGCCGATGAATTTGGCACAGGCGCGGACTGTTCGCTGCGCGAGGCGATTCAATCTGCCAACACCGATAGTGATTTTGGCGGCTGTACACGCACTGACACACTGCCCTACACGCTGGAATTGATGGCAGGCGAATTTATGTTGTCGCTGCCAGGGGCCAACGAAGATGCGAACGCCACCGGCGATCTCGACATTAGCACTTTCCTGACCATTGCCGGCGCTGGGGCAAGCGACACCATCATCCAAGCTGGTGCGATTCCTACTGCGGCAATTGATCGGGTGATCCACGTCCTGTCGGGCGCAACGGTGACGATTGCCGATGTCACCATTCGCAACGGGGCCACCCCCACCGACGGCAATGGCGGTGGGATTGCCAATACGGGCGGCAGCACATTGACCCTGGTCAATAGCGTTGTGCGGGACAATATCGCCTTGGGTGACGGGCCGGGCGAGGCAGTGTACTTACGGTAACCAACACAACGTTGTCGGAAAATACAGCCATGCGCGCCGGCGGCGGTATTGAAGTCGCAGCCAACATCACATCGACGGTGACGGCCCTGTTGGAAGATGTGCAATTGACCCAAAATGAAACGGGCAGCAATCCTGGCAATGGCGGCGCGCTGCCCATCACTGGCCCTGGCACGGTAACGGTGATGGGCGGCGATGTGATCAGCAACACGGCCAGTGCCGAAGGCGGCGGTCTGTGGAATTCGGCAAGTGGCACTTTGATCGTTGATGGGACTCTATTCCGTGGTAATGTGGCGAGTGGCGCAGCCGCGGATCAAGGCGGCGGCGCACTCTTTAGCGATGGTGGCAAGTTAACCGTGCGCAACAGCACGATCAGCAGCAACCGCGCCGATGGCACAGCGGGCAGTGGTGGTGGCATTCTTGTCGTCCCTGGCAGCGTGCTAACCGTGACCAACAGCACACTGACGCAGAACACAGCCATGCGCGCCGGTGGTGGCATTGAAGTCAATGCGACAGTGACAAAAACGGTCGCCGCGGTGTTGGATGATGTGGATCTGCTACAAAATCAGACGGGCAGCAACCCTGGCAATGGTGGGGCGCTGCACATCACTGGCCCTGGCACGGTGACGGTTGTCAACAGCAATATCACCAGTAATACAGCCAGTACCGAAGGCGGCGGTCTGTGGAATTCGGCAAGCGGCACCTTGATCGTGGACAAATCGACCCTGCGTGGCAATATGGCCACCGGTGTGGTAGCGGATCATGGTGGGGGTGGTTTGTACAATGACGGTGGTGCGCTGACCGTTAGCAACAGCACGATCAGCAGCAACAGCGCTCAATCCACTGGCGGTGGTATTCTCAATGTCGCAGGCACGACTGCGCTCATCAATGTGACACTTTATGAGAACAGTGCCGCGAATGGCGCAGGCGGCATCAACAGTGCCGCGGGCACCACCACGATTGCCAACAGCATTGTGGCCCACACCACCACGATGGGTGCCGATTGTGTTGGCGTCACCGCCAATAGCACGAATCTGGATAGTGATGGCACATGCCAGGCTTCGATCATGGCTGACCCCATGCTAGGCCCGCTGCAACTCAATGGTGGGACAACGCCAACCCATGAACTTCTGACCGGCAGCCCAGCCATCAATGCGGGCGACAATGCCATCTGTGCCGCATCGCCGATCAACAATTTCGATCAGCGTAGCCAGACACGTCCCTTCGGTGCCGCTTGTGACCTGGGTGCCTACGAACTGTCGGGGATCACGATCATCATCCGTCTCTTCTTCCCATTCACAGCGACACCCTAACGGTAAAGTTTACCTGGTCTAAGTATCTAATCTGCTTAGGTTGAAAATTCGTGACTATTCAGGCTAGGCAGAAGAGGGAAGGGGGATGAAGGGCTGACCATGGATAGCCTCAAGCAGAGCAGCAATGACATTGCCGCCATGTTTACGAACGGTAGAAATGTAGCTACGAATGGCGCAGAAAGTATGAGCACCAGCGAAAGTACGGAAGGCGCCGGAGACTTTCTGTTTGACCTTGACCATGCGAATATTCCGCTCTGCCAAGTTGTTATCGAAGGG
>DAOTTR010000342.1:0-5738 GCA_034437715.1 Caldilineaceae bacterium | reverse complement strand
TCCCCGACCCGCGCCTGAGCCTGAAGGTGAGCCAGACGCGCAACTGGGCTAGTTTGCTGGGCAGCATCTTGGTAACTGCGCCGGTGGCTTGGTTTGTGGCCCCCTGGTTGACTCCGTTTACGCCGAGCCAGGCCACGCTGATGGGGGTGATCGTTGCCGCCGGCGCGTTTGTCGGCTACATTATTCTGTCGGCGATCAAGACCGATCTCCAGATCAAAGATCGCGGCACGATGATGCCGGGGCATGGCGGGATTTTGAACCGGATTGACGCCTTTATCTATACCGCGCCGCTCTTCTTCTTTTTGGTCGGGGCATGGCATTATTGATGGCGAGGGTGGGCTGATGAAAATATTGCAAGCGCTTTTCTTCTTACTCGTTGTGCGACCCCTGGTGGCGCTGGTATTGGGGGTGAAGATTCGTTCGGGCGAACGCTTGCCCATGGACGGCCCAGCGATCATCGCTGCCAACCACAACAGTCACCTGGACACGCTCACGCTAATGTCACTCTGGCCGTTGCGTCGGGTGCATCAGGTGCGCCCAGTGGCCGCCGCCGATTATTTTTTGACCAATGCCAAATTGGCCTGGTTCAGCCTCAATATTATGCACATTATCCCAATTGATCGGCAGCGCAAGGAAAAAGCGGCGGATCCGCTGGCTGGCCCTTCGGATGCGTTGGCGAAAAATGAAATTATTGTCCTCTTTCCCGAGGGGTCGCGCGGTGAGCCAGAACAGCTAAGTCGCTTTAAAAGTGGCGTAGCGCGCCTGGTCGAACGCAACCCCGAAGCGCCAATTATTCCGGTTTTTATGTATGGCTTGGGCAAGGCACTGCCGCGTGGCGACTTTTTGCTGGTACCTTTTTTCGTGGATGTCGTCATTGGTGAGCCGATCTACTGGCGCGGCTCGGTCAACGATACCATGCAAACCTATGAAGCCGCCATGCGTGAACTGGCCAAACAGGTGGAGATGCCGCTATGGGAATAATGCGGGAATCATCTCGCGATAACTCACTCGATGAATGAACGAAGCATTACCTGGAATCTGCTTTTCCTGTGGTACTTTATGGAAGAACGTATTCTTTGCCGATTCGTCAATTCGCTTGTTGTCGGTGCGCTCCCAAACGACGAATCACTACGCAGTAGATAGGTCTATCATGCAATTTCAGAACCAAGTGGCTTGGATCACCGGCGCATCGTCGGGCATTGGCGAGGCATTGGCCTATGCGCTGAGCGCGCAAGGCGCACGGCTGGTGCTTTCGGCGCGGCGGCTCGATGAATTGGAACGCGTGCGTCAGGCGTGTGCCAATCCCGATCAGCACCTGGCGCTGCCGTTGGATCTGGCCAACTTCCCGGCGGTGTCGCTCACCCAGCAAGTATTGGCACACTGCGGCCAGATCGATGCGGTTTTCCACTGTGGCGGTGTGAGCCAACGCTCGACGGTGGCCGAGACCAGCATGGATGTCCAGCGCCGCATTATGGAGATCAACTATTTTGGAGCGGTCGCACTGACGCAAGCTGTCTTGCCGAGCATGGTGGCGCGCAAAACCGGTCATTTTGTTGTGATTAGCAGCTTTTCGGGCCAGATCAGCACGCCCCGCCGCTCGGCCTATGCCGCTTCCAAACACGCGCTGCATGGCTTTTTTGATGCGCTACGCTCGGAAGTCTATCAAGATGGGATCAAGGTAACGCTCATCTGTCCTGGCTATGTCCAGACCAATCTTTCACTACACGCCCTTACGGGTGATGGGGGCGCGCATGGTCAACTGGATCCTACCCAGGCCAAGGGTATGACTCCCGCAAAGCTGGCAACGCGCATTATCCAGGCCATCGAACGTGGCGAGGATGAAGTGCTTGTCGGTGGTAAAGAAGTATTGGCTGTCTATCTCAAACGCTTTTTGCCCACGTTGTATAACCGCATCATACGGCGCAGGAAAATTACATAAACGAGAAAGGATCATCTATGTCTACGTACCCTTGGCTAAATCATTACGAAGCGGGCATACCCGCCACGCTGGAGATTCCAACGTTCCCCCTGAGCCAACTCTTGACCGATGCAGCAAAGAAATATCCAAACCAGATCGCCGCGCATCTGTTGCTCAAATATCTGCCGCTAGGGCTGGCGATCCGTTCCAAAATGACCTACCAACAAGCCGATGAAGCGAGCGATCGCTTTGCTGCTGGTCTACAAAAATTGGGTGTACACAAAGGCGACCGCGTCGCGATCATGTTGCCCAACTTGCCGCAGAGTGTGGTCGCCTTTTTTGGCATCTTGAAGGCGGGCGCAATTGTGGTCAACACCAACCCGATCTACACCCCACGCGAACTAGAACATCAACTGCGCGATAGTGGTGCCGAAACGATTATTCTGCTCAGCGGCTTCTATGATCGTCTCGCGCAGATCCGCGACAAGACCTCGATCAAGAACTTGATTGTGACCGATGTTCCCGATACCTTGGGCTGGCCTTTCAATCGGTTGGTGGAAAAACAGGTGCGCGCCAGCAAGATGATGAAGGATCTGCCTGCCGCCGCCGACATTCATTCCTATCAAGCGATGATTCGCAGCGAAGGCACCTTGGCGCGTGTTGCCACGGCACCCGATGATGTTGCGCTCTTGCAATACACGGGCGGCACTACCGGCGTAGCCAAGGCGGCTATGTTGACCAACCGCAACATTATCAGCAATGTAATGCAATATAATGCCTGGTTTAGCAATGCTGCCGAGCTTGGGCGCGAGAAGGTGTTGGCGGCTATTCCGTTCTTTCATGTCTACGGTATGACGGTCGCCATGCTCGGCACGCTGTACATTGGTGCGGAACTGATTGTCATCCCGGATCCGCGCAATACCGAGCATGTGTTGCAAATTATTGACCGCGAAAAGGTCACGATCTATCCGGGCATTCCAGCCATGTATATTGGCATCAACAACCACCCCAAAGTCAAGCAGTACAATCTGCGCAGCGTCAAAGCCTGCTTGAGCGCAGCGTCCGCGTTGCCGATCGAAGTTGCCAACCAATTTGAAGCGCTCACGGGCGGTCGGCTGGTAGAAGGCTTTGGTATGACCGAATGTTCGCCTGCTGCCTGTGCCAATCCAATTTATGGCAACCGCAAAATTGGCTCGGTCGGCGTGCCCCTGCCCAATACCGAGATGGCCGTTGTCGCGCTCACGCCCGATGCCGAGGGTAAGTACGCTATGCTCGCCCAAGGCGAGGAAGGCGAACTGATTATACGGGGTCCCCAAGTGATGAAGGGCTATTGGAATCGCCCTGAAGAGACCGCCAAGGATATTGACGCCGACGGCTGGCTGCATACAGGCGACATTGGCAAGATGGATGAAGATGGCTATTTCTATATTGTCGACCGCAAGAAAGATTTGATCATCGCCAGTGGCTACAACATTGTCCCGCGTGAGGTCGAGGAAGTGCTCTATATGTATGACAAGGTGATGGAAGCGACGGTTGCCGGTGTGCCCGATGCCAAGCGCGGCGAGAGTGTCAAAGCCTATGTGGTGTTGAAACAAGGCCAAAGCGCCACGCCCGACGAGATCATCAGCTTCTGCAAAGAAAATCTGGCTGCCTACAAAGTGCCGCGCTGGGTCGAGTTCCGCACAGAATTGCCCAAGAGCCAAGCGGGCAAGATCCTAAAGCGCGTCTTGGTGGAAGAGGAAAAAGAAAAGCTGGCCAAGCGCACGAGTTGATCTCAGTGTAGTAAAGACTTCAGTCTTTCTCTGAAATAGGCCAAGACGAAAGTCTTTACTACCGAGTTGGAAAGGCAAAACCAATGAGCTTTCCTATTCCGGGCAATGCATTGCCCAAACGCAAGCTGCCCGTAGTCGCAGCACTTGCGCGCTTTGCTTTTGCCCGGTCTGGCTGGCAGCTGAAAGGTGACATTCCCAATCTGGCAAAATTTGTCGCGGTAGTCGCCCCTCACACCTCGTCTTGGGATTTTTTCCTAAGCATGATATTGATCTTGGGGCTGGGGCTGCGCGTCAGTTGGATGGCCAAACACACGCTCTTTCGCCCCCCGCTTGGCCGCATTATGCGCTGGCTGGGTGGATTGGCGATTGATCGCACAGGCCGCAACAAAGTGGTTGACCAGGTGATCGCGATCTTTGATGCGCAGCCCGCGCTGATCGTTGGGTTGATGCCAGAGGGTTCGCGTAAACGCGCCGGCGTGCCCGTCGCAGCATGGAAGACCGGTTTCTACTACATTGCCCTGGGCGCAGGCGTGCCGATCTTGCCTGTCCACTTAGACAACGCCAATCGTTGCGTCCGCTTTGGCCCCCTGCTCACCCCGACAGGCGACATTGACGCCGATCTGGCTAAGGTGCAAAAATTTTATGCCGACGCTGCCCTACGGTATAAATCTTCCCACTAAAAGTAAAACGCAAGAATGGTCACGAATTACGCGAATTTCACGAAGATTTCATTTGTGAAATTCGCGTAATTCGCGTCTGGATCTATAGAGATTATTCCGATTTGTTCTTTGGGCGACAAAACAGGGTAGGGTGGTTCTGGTAGGTGCGGTTTGTAACCGCACAAAGCTGGTTTGATCCGGATTGTGCGGTTACAAACCGCACCTACGAATGCACAAAATTAAATCGGAATAAGGTCTTATTTACGCCACAATCGGCCACAACGTCTTACGCGCCCGGCGATAGGGAATCTGGGCAATATCGGGCACAAGCGCGCCCGGCGCGCTGACATAGAGGATCTGGGCGGCAATTGGGGCAAAGCCGGCATGGAAATGTTGCATGGACTTGACGACCAGAATCTTCTTCTGCGTTGGGTCAATGCCCACATTGGTAAAGACATGCGGGCTGAAGGTTTGCGTGCGGTGGGTGATGGCGACAATGTCGATGCCATTCGGGCCATGCAAGGCGACCGCGTCGCCCAATTTCCCCGTCCCGCCACCAAAGACTTGCATCGCATTGGGCGCGATCTTGCCGACGCGCACCCTCATATCGACCGGATCGCCTGACATGGGTCCCATCTTACCGCCAATCCGTAGATCCGCTGTCACACCTTCGCCTAGTTCCATAGCCACCGCCACCAAGACCGGATCCCAGATGCAGCCAATCGCCGCGTTGCCAATCCCACGTTCCAACAGACGACGCAGAATAAAGGTCGAATCATTGGGCGCGCCACCGCCCGAATTATCCGCCACATCGGCCAAAACAATCGGCTGACTGTCAAAGGCCAAGGCCATATCCAGCGCCGCGTCAATGCTGTGATAGGTGGGCTGTACCTTATCGCGCAGGGCATAGAACTCGTCGCCCAGTTGCTTGGCCAGGGCCGCGCCTTTTTCTGGCTGGTTGTCGGTGACGACGACAACACGCGTACCCAACTCGGGCACATCGCCCCAGGGAAAGCCATGCCCCAGCGAAACTGACAACACGCCGTCTTTGCCTTCTAGCGATTGCATCTTTGCCACAAAGCCCTTCACCGGTTCGCGCGTCGTGTGATAAACCCCGATCATGCCGCAATCATAGAGCGAGGTGACGGGCTTGGTTTTGCCCTCAACGGCATCGGCAATGATTGTAAAGAGTTCTTCGGCGCGCGCCGGCGGATCGGTGTGCGGATATTCTTTGTAGGTGATGACGACGTCGGCAACGTCGAGCAATTGTTGGATGATGTGACAGTGCAAGTCTAGTTCGACACCAATCACCGTTTGTGGCCCCACCAAGTCGCGCACGCGCTGGGTCAGATCGGCTTCGCAGTCATCGTAGCCCTCGGCCACCATGGC
>DAOTTR010000341.1:0-6205 GCA_034437715.1 Caldilineaceae bacterium | reverse complement strand
AGCACCACCAGCCGTGATGTGAAGGACGGCAACACCCAACACATTACGCGCGAGCCGGAACAGGTGAAAGCCTTCCGCGATACCTGGCGCGACGGCATCCACTCCTACCTCACCTATCTGCGCGACCGCCTGACCGTAGCGCGCGATCTGCTGACTGAGGCGGGGTCGATTTTTGTGCAGATTGGCGATGAGAATGTGCACCGCGTGCGGGCATTGATGGATGAGGTGTTCGGTGATGAGAATTTCGTATCTTTGATCACGTTCAAGAAAAGCAGTTCAGCAACTGAAAAATATCTGGCATCGACAAGCGATTACTTGGTCTGGTTTTCAAAGAAGCTCGATCACCTTAAATATCGGCCTGTTAAGAATCTGCGTGCACTTGATGCGGAAGGCGCAGATGCTTACAGATTGCACGAGTTCCTTCCTGGACACTGGCGATCCCTGAGTTCAATCGAATTGCAAGAAGCTGCTAAAGATCCTCAGAAATATCGAATCTTACGGCTCCAGATTCTTACAAGCCAGCGTCAAGGACGAGACACAAGCCCTTCAGGTGCAATGTCATTTCCAGTAAATTTTGAAGATGCAACATTTTTCCCGTCACGTGGTCGTGGATGGACAACTACACGTGACGGTATTGATCGACTCGTTCGTGCAGGTCGTGTTGGAAGATCTGGTGAGTCAATTAATTACAAGCGTTATCTCGCCGATTCCCCGTCTTTTCCGATCTACAACATTTGGGATGACACCCAATCTGGTAGCGGTATGGACAAGATTTATGTTGTGCAGACAACTACCAAGGTCATTGAACGCTGCATCCTCATGACCACTGATCCCGGCGACCTCGTCCTCGACCCGACTTGCGGTTCAGGCACCACGGCCACCGTCGCCGAGCAATGGGGCCGCCGCTGGATCACCATCGACACCAGCCGTGTGGCATTGGCGTTGGCCCGCGCCCGCATCATGGGCGCCCGCTACCCGTACTACCTGCTGGCCGATTCGCGCGAAGGTCAGCTCAAAGAAGGTCAAGTTACTCGTGCCGCATCTTCTACGCAGCCAACCCGCGGTAATATCCGCCAGGGCTTTGTTTATGAACGTGTGCCGCACATCACACTCAAAAGCATCGCCAACAACGCCGAGATCGATGTGATCTGGGAACGTTGGCAAATCGAGTTGGAGCCGCTGCGCGCCCAACTCAACGCGGCGTTGGGCACCAATTGGCCGGAGTGGGAAATTCCGCGTGAGTTGAAGAGTGGGGGTGGGACGGTCGATGTTCTGCGGCTGCAAGCCGCGGCTACGGTGCATGCGGACTGGTGGGCGGCGCGCATTGCGCGCCAAAAGGCGATCGACGCCTCGATTGCGGCCAAGGCCGAGTTTGAATTTCTCTACGATAGACCGTATGCCGACAACAAGAAGGTGCGTGTGGCCGGGCCGTTCACGGTCGAAAGCCTGTCGCCACACCGGGTACTGGGCGTAGATGAGAACGATGAGTTGATCGACACATTGGCGGAGAGCGGGGTCAGCTACGGCACGAAGCAAACCTTTCCGCAGATGATCCTGGAAAATCTGCGCACTGCTGGGGTGCAACAGGCGCACAAAGAAGACAAAATCAACTTTACCGCGCTCACCGGGTGGCCGGGTTACTATGTGTGCGCCGAGGGCCGGTATCTAGAAGGCAACCAGGAAACGGGCGTCGAAAGGCGTGCCGCGATCTTCATTGGCCCCGAGTTTGGTACTGTACAGCGTGCCGATCTGGTAGCCGCGGCCCGCGAGGCCAGCGATGCCGCCTTTGACGTGCTGATCGCCTGCGCCTTCAATTACGAGGCCCACGCCACCGAATTCAACAAACTCGGTCGCATTGTCGTGCTCAAGGCGCGCATGAACGCTGATTTGCATATGGCTGAAGACTTGAAGAACACCGGCAAAGGTAATCTGTTTGTGATCTTTGGTGAGCCGGATATCACCATCTTGCCTACGGAAGGAGGCAAGATGAAGGTCAAGATCAACGGTGTCGATGTGTTTCACCCCAACACCGGCGAAGTGCGCAGCGACAGCACCGACGGCATTGCCTGTTGGTTTATCGACACCGACTACAATGAAGAAAGCTTCTTTGTGCGTCACGCCTATTTCCTGGGTGCGAACGATCCCTACAGCGCGCTCAAAACTACGCTCAAGGCTGAGATCAACGAGGAAGCCTGGAATACGCTCAACAGCGATACCTCACGCCCGTTCGAAAAGCCTCAATCGGGACGCATTGCGGTGAAAGTGATCAATCACCTGGGTGACGAGGTAATGAAGGTTTTTCGTGTACCTTAATTGACGATGTAGGTGCGGTTTGCAACCGCACAATCTCTATCAACCATGACTCGGTTACACCACACGATTCTACGTCAACCGAGCATGTGCGGTTGCAAACCGCACCTACATTTGCTGGGTGACGAAGTGATGAAGATTTTTCATGGACCTTGCTGGACGGTGGTTTGATGGAATGAACAAAACCAATCGACAACCGGTGTAGGTGCGGTTTGCAACCGCACAATTGTGGTGTACGAATCATGTTTGGTTTGTAACCGCACATGATCTATCCTAACGAAAGGTGATCTAATGCAATTTCGTATCGCCGATACCTTTACCGCCAGCCTCGCCCGCCTGACCGGTGAAGAACAGAAGGCAGCCAAGACGACTGCCTTTGACTTGCAGATCGATCCGTCTGGTTCTAGCTTGAGTTTTCACAGGCTGGACAAGGCCAAGGATAAAAATTTCTGGTCGGCGCGCGTCAGCAGCGATATTCGGATGATTGTTCATCGCACCTCAGACAGCCTGCTGCTCTGCTATGTTGATCACCACGATAAAGCATACGACTGGGCGGAACGACGTAAGTTGGAAATCCACCCGCAGACTGGTGCCGCGCAGTTGGTGGAGATTCGAGAAACAGTTCAGGAGATTTCCGTACCGCATTATGTGGTCGCTCCCAAGCCAGCATTGGCTAGCAAGCCGCTCTTCGCCCAGTTCGTCGATGCGGATCTACTAAAGTACGGCGTGCCGATAGAGTGGCTCGATGATGTACGTCAGGCGACGGAAGATACACTGCTGTTCTTGGCTGATTACTTGCCCACCGAGGCGGCTGAAGCGCTGCTTGAGCTAGCGACAGGCGGCAAGCCGCGCGTGTCCGTTGCTGCAATTGCCAATCCCTTCGATCATCCCGACGCGCTCCGGCGCTTTCGCGTCATGCCCAACGTCGAGGAACTCCAACGTGCTCTTGATGCACCCTGGGAAAAATGGACCGTGTTTCTGCACCCAGAGCAGCGTCAGATCGTAGAGCGCAACTATAACGGTCCGGCGCGAGTATCTGGCTCGGCAGGAACGGGCAAGACAATTGTTGCTTTGCATCGAGCTGTTTTTCTGGCCCGCGCCAATCCCGATGCGCGCATTCTGCTCACCACCCTCACCGGCACCTTGGCGAAAGCGCTACAAACCAAACTGCGCTACCTAGTTAGTGAGGAGCACGAGCCGAAGCTCGCCGAACGCATCGAAGTCTATGCTATCGACACGATTGGCTTCCAACTCTACAAACTCCGTATCGGACAACCGCAGCTTGCGCCGCCTGAACTCATTCTTTCGTTGTTGAAGGAAGGCTCGGCTCAGGCCGGCAACCACAGATTCAGCCAGCGTTTCCTACAAAGCGAATGGGAGCAGGTCGTGGATGCTTGGCAGTTGGAAAGCTGGGATGAATATCGTAATGTCGCACGACTAGGGAGGAAAACCCGTCTTCCCGAGCAGCAGCGCGCCCAACTCTGGTCAATCCTCGATTACGTTCGCTCTAATCTTGCTGCTCGCAATCTCATAACTCATGCTAGGCTGTTTAGCCAATTGGCTTCATCATTAATCCAGAGCACAAACCTGCCATTCGATTTTGTAGTGGTAGATGAGGCTCAGGATAGTAGCATCGCGCATCTGCGTTTCCTGGCCGCTCTCGGTACACAACGTCCTGACGCGCTGTTCTTTGCCGGTGACTTGGGTCAGCGCATCTTCCAGCAACCCTTCTCTTGGAAGATGCTAGGGGTTGATGTACGAGGGCGCTCACGTACCTTGCGGGTCAACTACCGTACTTCGCACCAGATCCGTATGCAGGCCGACCGTCTACTTGCATCACAGGTCTCTGATCTAGATGGAATTATCGATCAGCGCAACGATACGATCTCGGTCTTTAATGGTCCCGCGCCGGCGATCCACGAATGCAACAGCCAACAAGAAGAATGTGAAACCGTCCGCGCATGGCTTGTCGAACGGATGGATGCGGGCATTGCCCCGCATGCATGTGGCGTTTTCGTCCGTTCTGAGGCAGAACTGGCGCGGGCGCAGGCGGCAGTGCAAGCTACAGGGCAACTATTCAAGCTACTTGATAAAGATGTAGCGATCGCTGACGGCTACATCTCGATCAGCACTATGCACTTAGCAAAAGGTTTGGAATTTCGCGCTGTAGTAGTTATGGCCTGTGACGACGAAATTATCCCCTTGCAGGAGCGAATCGAAATGATTAGCGATGACGCCGATTTAGAGGAGGTCTACAACACTGAGCGTCACCTACTCTACGTTGCCTGTACCCGAGCACGAGATCATCTGTTAGTTACCAGTGTTAAGCCAGCATCGGAGTTTTTGGAAGATCTGTTGCCAGCTCGTACTACCTAACTGAATATAAGCAGTTATTACTATAAAGTACGGGATATTACATTTCACTAGCACGTATCGCCTCGATAATCTCTGCTTCGCGGGGCAGCATCAGGCGCTCTGCTTGCTGCACGCCTATGGCCAGGGCGCCTGTCCCATATAACACAGCGACAAGCGCGCCCGCGGCCACTAGCCATTCGATTTGCCACCAATAGGCCACGCCAAAGATTGCCAACAATGGCAAATTAACCAGCCCAATCGCGATTGGGACCAGAAAGGTATTCGCCAGCGCCGTAGTACAGCCGCCCCCGGATAATGTATTCTGACGGCTGGTTGATTCCAAGTTGACCGGTGAAGGGAAGAGCACCGAGGCCACCGCATTGACGCCCATCGTCGCCAGGCTGGCGCCAATCGCCGCCAGCCAACCGGCAATACCAAACCAACTGCGTGTGCCAACCGTCAACATCAACCCAAAAAGCGTCAGCGGTACGGCTACCATCAGCAGCAGCGCCCCGCTTTTAGCCAGGAAAATCTGCTGGCGCGGGATCGGTGTGCCCAGTAACATCGGCAGTGCTTTGCCCTCCCAGCCCAACATGTTTAGGCTAGCGATCCACATTGTGAAGATGGCATAGCCCATCACCGTTAATGCCCACCACGGCGTTACCTCAACTTCTGGCATACCGCGCGTAAAGAAGATCGCGACGATCACAAAGAGGGGGGCGAGGAAGCCCTGAATCAGGCCAATGCGCCGCTGCGGAAAACGCCAGATTGCCTTAAGCTCTTTAATAAACAGTTGGTGGATATCATCTGGCATCCAGCGCAAAAATGGATGCCGCCCAGCCATACCTACGCGGCGCGGTGCTGCCTGGACCGGCGCGCTCGACGCTCGCACTGGCGCTTGTAGGAAGCCTTCCCCAGTGACCACGCGCAACAAGAGCCGCCACCAGAGCCAGGCCACGCCGCCCAAAAGTAGCGTCGCATAGAGCAGCCAGAGCAGCGCTGCACTCCAATCGCCGGCGCTCGCGCGCTCGATTGCCCGCGCCGTCGCGCCGGGTGGCAACCATTGTAGATAAGTGAGCGGTCTAATCCCCACCAGTTGGCGCGTGTCCAGGTTGCGAAAGAGCACCTGCACGCCCTGGTTGATAAAATAACAAGAGGAACCCAGCAAGGAGAGCACGACAATCGAAACATCGCGGAAACGGCGGCTGCGCAAGAGGCCACCGGCCGCCGTTAGCACCAATTGGCTGGTTAAGACCATGTGTGCATAGGCGACCAACAGCGCTACAATCACAAAGGGCCAGCGCCAGTTTGCCCCCCAGCCCACGCCCACCGCAACAAAGATCGGCAACGCCAGGTAGGTGGGAAAGTCGAGCAACGTGCCGAGCAGCGTGCTCGCTACCAAATCACGCGACGGCAACGGATAGGTGAGCAGTCGGGTCAAATCCAGCCCTTCATTGAGGCGAAAGGCCAACGCCGGCGCCACGAGCCAGATCAGCCAGAGCAGGACGAGCACGCCGCCTAAAAGTTGTGCTGGCCAGGG
>DAOTTR010000340.1:0-9607 GCA_034437715.1 Caldilineaceae bacterium | reverse complement strand
CGGTTGCAAGACAATCCGGGCGGCATCGACTCTTTACTACCCTATCTACAGCGCTATCGCGCAGCCAAGACCGAAATTGAAGAAGTTATGGATTTGCAGCCGGCCAATTTTCAACCAGTCGCCGCACCAACTGGGGTGAGCGTACGGCGCGCGACGCTGGCGGATCGCGCTGCGTTGATTGCCTTTTATGCCGATGCCGAACAGATGCGCCGTTCAGCCGCGGGCATCGAACGTCCGCTGCATGACACACGGGTCTGGGTCGCGGAGGTGGAGGGTGCGCTGGTTGCTACCGCGTTGACGAATGCCGAAACCAGTAACCTTGCCATGATCGGGGGTGTGTATACGCCGCCGGCCCAACGCGGTCGCGGCTTCAGCCAAGCGGTCTGTAGCGCGCTCTGTGCGGATCTGATGGCAGATCAAAAACAGCCCGTACTCTATTGGATCACACCGGCAGCTGGTTCTATTTATCGGAAGTTGGGATTTCGCGCAACTGGTCAGTGGCGCTCTGTTTGGTTACATTCCGATTGACGCGTAAGTTACTAAATCACTGATAGTTTCTGACAGCAGCACTATGCAGATGAGTTATACACTTTTTATACACGCATCAGGAATGGAGGATTCAAAGGGAGGAATGAATCTTACACCTGTGGCTACGCAATCGTTTATTGCATATAATCTGGCACCAAGCCCTCACGTACCAGACGATCGCGCAGGGCCGCACGCCCGCGACTCAGCCGAGACTTGACCGTGCCCAATGGAACATTCAATTGCAGCGCGGCTTCCTCATAATCCATCCCATGTACGTCAATCAATAGCACCACATTGCGATGCCAGACCGGCAGATCATCAATCGCGGCCAGCAACATCTGCATTTGTTCGCGCTGTAGGGCCATGGTCTCGGGATCTTCGACCGTATCTTGGGCACGCTCACCCAACGAGGCTTCGGTATCACTGCCTTCGGTCAGTTCGTCCAAGCTCAGCGCACGACGCCGTTTTTGGCGGCGCAGATGATCGTAACAGGTGTTGGTCACAATGCGCAGCAACCAAGAACGGAAATTGCCTTCCTCGAAGCGGGGCAATGCGCGATAGACCTTGATCATCGCCTCTTGGACGGCATCCGCCGCGGCTTCTTCGGTGCGCAAAATCTGCTGGGCCACGCGCTTGGCCATTTGGTGATAATGGGTGATGAGCACCCCAAACGCTTGCTGATCGCCCAACTGGGCAGCCTGCAACGTCTCGGGCAATTCAGCCATCATCGCGGCACTGCCTTGGCGCGATCCCATGGTCCAACGGCCATAAGTAGCAGCATTGGGCAGGCGTTCGGCGGCGGGAAGTGGCGGGCGGCGATGGGCACCAACCGAAAGTAAATCGTTCATCATGGTTGCACTTGGTTCTTGGACAAAAACTTGATAACTCATCTTGAAAGCCTTTCTTTGACAATTGTTCTATGCTATAGAACGAAAAATTTGCACCTATTTCTGTGAGAGAAGGCTACGTATCAAAGAAGCATTCTACGCTTCCACCACTGTAGGTATCGATGTGTTGATAGTAGTGGAGTTTGCTGGCAGCAGTTTGATTAT
The DNA here is from genome assembly GCA_034437715.1 of Caldilineaceae bacterium. Taxonomy (GTDB): domain Bacteria; phylum Chloroflexota; class Anaerolineae; order Caldilineales; family Caldilineaceae; genus JAHBVH01. Next base: position 8,027 of record DAOTTR010000340.1, on the reverse strand, counting down.
ACTGCGACACAATTCGGACCGTTCACCTACGTTATAGCCTATTTTTGCCAATCTGAACCCAATTATCCACAAATCACCGTAATGTATTGTTCAACTTAGTCTTGCTACCATTGACTCGCCTTGATCAGCAAAATCTACGAACCAGAAAACTGGCCCGCCGATTGACTATCGACAGCACTTGCGTTACGATTAACTCAGTAAAATATATAGGGCTTACGCTATTCCCAAAAAATAATGATCCAGTACGGGCATGCGGTGTGGCGGGATAAAACAATGGGTGTACAGAAGCGCTCTTGCCGCCACACCTCGTGCCCCTACGTGAATTGTGGATCGTTTACATCTTGGAATAGCCTTACGCAGCTATTCGTGTGTCACCTTCCTGGAAGCTTGAAGCTTCCAGGAAGGTTCAGGCTGTCTTGCTTAAGGCGCTTGCAAAGAAATAAGTATCCAGCGCTTGCCCAACAAAATCATGCGTAGGGGCGGCTTGCAGCCGCCCCGCGTTTGGCTCGCTGCGAACGGGCGGCGGCAAGCCGCCCCTACTGGATACTTATTGCTTTGCAATGGCCTAAAGAGAAAACAGGTGTGCTTCAGTTTTGAAGAAGTGTGCCGGGGGGCGCGCAGCGACCACGCCCGCTTGACAAACTACACCCCGCGCGTCCCCGGCACACTTTACTCGCTCGTTCTAAAATTTACCCCAACTTGAAATACACCCCGTCCACAAATTACCGATTGACACCCACCGATCCATCCTCTATACTGTACACAGCAACGCGCTTTATTTGTCTACACCTGTCTACGCTTGACTTGCGGTTTTCGCCAATGGCAAATTTACTTCAATCCCAGCCAGCGGATCGACCGGCCAACACCTTTACAGCCGGTTGGCGCTTTGGTATGGGGCGCAATCGCCACTTTCGGATCGACACGAGTAAGGATACGCAATTTAGCGATGCCTGGATCGTCTTGGGTGTGTTGCTCAGTGTGATTGGCGTTGTCAGCAACAATGCTTTTTTCACCGCCAGCGGGGCTGCGCTTTGGGTGATCGCGGGCTTGAGTTGGCTATGGAACACATTCAGCCTGGCGGGTCTGCGCTACGAGCGCACCCTCAGCGAAGTGCGTGCCTTTCAGGGCGAAACAATCGACCTGACGTTGGAAGTACGCAACCAAAAGCTGCTCCCACTCACCTGGCTACGCATTCGCGATACGTTTCCCAGCGAGTTACCCGTGGCGAACAAGGATCTGATTGTCAACCCGGCCACCAACCTGGCCGAGTTTCATAGCTTTTGGATGCCCGGCGCGTTTCAGCGCATTCGACGCACTTTTCAGGTTGAATGCACGACCCGTGGTTTTCACAACTTTGGCCCCACAACCCTCAGTACCGGCGACGGCTTTGGCTTTTTTGATAGTCAGGCACAGTGGAATGAGCGCCAACGGTTGATTATCTACCCGCGCATTTACAGCGTGGCCGAATTGCAATTACCCAGCCGTAGCCCCTTTGGCGAAGTGCGCGCCCAGCAGAGTCTCTTTGAAGATCCATTGCGCACCGTGGGCATCCGCGAGTGGCAGAGCAGCGACAGCCTGCGCCGAATTCATTGGAAGGCCACCGCACGTCATCAACAGATGCTGAGCCGCATCTATGAACCGAGCGAGGAGCAACAGCTTCAGATCTTCCTCAACGTCACCACCATGCAGCGTCATTGGCACGGCTATATCCCTGAGCTACAGGAACGTGCCATCAGTGTGGCTGGCAGTTTGGCGGCCATCGCAATCGAGGAGCGGCGCGCCACGGGCATTATTGCCAATGGCGCACTCCCCGGCGGCGACCAGCCGATTCGCCTGTTGCCGGGGCGCAACCCCAATCAATTGCTGCGCATCTTGGAATTGCTTGCCGCGGTTACGCCATTTGCCACCCACCCAATTGAAACTTTGCTTCTAGAGGAAGCGCCGCGCATGCCCTGGGGCGCAACGCTGGTCGTTGTTAGTGCAATCGCCCATGACGATCTGCTAGCGACCCTGATCGAATTGGCCGCCGTTGGTCGGCGCATCGTTCTCTTTACGCTGGCCGAGAAACCACCTACGCAATACCTGGGGAATATTCTGGTTTATCATTTACCCCACCTGGTTGATGAGCTTGTCGCACCCACCCGTATCACAGTTGCCTGAGCATATTTTTCTGATCAGAATCATCTGACCCGAGCAGCAAGAGACCATTTCTTCGTACATTGACTTACAAATTTGGCAAATAAGGAACATCTGCTACACTATAAACGTACAACAATTAAAAATTATCTTACAAAACCCGTAGAAAATATTACAATTGACCGTACTTGTCAGCGCAGGAGATCACCCTCATGAGGCACAGACGATTGCCATTTGCCTTGACAACTGTCATCTTAACTGTCACCCTTATCTTATCCGTCTCTCGATTTACGCTGGCTGCGCCGACCTTTACGGGCGATGCAGCCGCCGACTTTACGGGCCCGGATGCAGTCATGCTCGCCGATCTGGAAGCAGATGTGGGTATGCCCTCGCCCGATTTTGCCGCAGATGCACGCAGTGGTTGGGATATGCGGGCCGTCTATCTGGAATATGATCCAGCCGCGGATATCCTCTATGTCGGCATCGACTGTATCATCATCTGTGGCGACGCCGATGGCGACGGCGATCCTAATGTCACTGGCCCGATCTTGGGTAAACCGGCCAGTGAAGGTGGGTTGGGCGGCAGCGATGTGGCTGATTTTGGGCGCGGCGAATCGTTTGCCCTGTTGATCGACACCAATAATGATTTCGCCAATGGCAGTGGCAATTTTGAAGTGGTAGTCGGTGTAAAAAACAGCGACGACCTGAGCAGCTTTGGGGCCTATGCGTATACGGGCAATATTGGCAACCAACTGCGCGATACCGGCTGGGGGGCACAACTACCCAATGTGACCACCCTCTATGCCCCGCCCAGTGCAACAGTGCAGGATCTAGAATTTACCATCGAAAATTTTTCCGCGTTGCCTGGCTTTATGCCCGGTGCGCCGGTGCTCGCCTACAAAGTACACATGGCCATGGGCTCAATTGTCGATGATGGCATCGGCGAAGACTTTGCGCCCAATCCGCGCACGCCCCTTGAGATCACAGCAACGCCTACCACAGTCCCGACTGATACACCGACAGCAACACCGACCGAGACCCCTACCCTCACCGCAACGCCAACGCTGACACCGACGGCAACGATCGTACCGACCGAGACGCCCACGGCCACGCCGACGCCATCACCCACGGCTACCTTGCCACCACCCACCAGCGTGCCGACCAATGGCGCTGATCTTAGCCAATATCAGCAGCAGAAGTGGGTCGCCCCTGAAGTGATCACAAAGCTAACAGCATCGGGCCCGGTGGTCAAAAGTAGCCAACCTACGCTGCTCGAAATTCCCGCCCTCGATCTAGCGACAGCGGTAGAAGGCAAAGGCTGGGGACGCATGGTGCGCAATGATGGCACCGCGTATAGTGAGTGGGAAGATGTGCGCTATGCCGCCGGTTGGCATATCAATAGCGCGGTGCCTGGCGAAAGTGGCAACATCGTCGTCAGCGGGCACAACAACGTCTATGGGGCCGTCTTCCGTGACCTGTGGCGCTTGCGCGCGGGCGAAGAAATTTACCTTTATTCAGGCAACACACGCTACACCTATGTGGTCGATCAGGTCAGCGTGCTGCCGGAAGAGCAGGCAACGGCCCAACAACAAGCCGAACTTGCTTCCTACATTGTCCAGACTGCGGATAACCGGCTCACCCTGGTTTCCTGCTGGCCGCCCAACAGCAATACCCATCGCGTTTTTGTGGTGGCGCACCCGCTGGCCAAACAACAGCCAGCCATCCGTTGATAACAATTGCTTCTTCGTAAGCGACAAGGTGGAATGCCATGAATAAACTAAAGCTCACCCTGGCCAGCGCAATCGTATTGGCAGTGCTCCTTGTGTTGGTTAGGTTGAATCACTCGCTGGCTGCGCCGATCTTTACCGGTGATGCGGCGGCAGACTTTAGCGGCCCCAACGCGATCAGGATCGATGATCGGGAAGCGCCCGATGTGGGGTTGCCCCAGGCCTTTCCCACGGGGACGATCAGTGGCTTTGACATGCAAGCCTTTTATTTTGAATATGATGAAGCCACCGATACCCTGTATGTCGGCATCGATTGCTTCGGCATCTGTGGGGATACGGATGGCGATGGCGATCCAGGCGGCACAAGCGCCACCCTGACATCCTTGGGCGGTGAGGACATCCCCGACTTTGGCCCCGGTGAATCGTTTGGCTTGTTGATCGACACCGATAATGACTACAGCGATGCCGGTGGCGATTTTGATGTGGTGATCGGTGTGCGCGATGAGGATGATCTTTCGGCCATCGGTGTCTTTACCTACACCGGGCTGATCGGCGAGCAGATGGTTAATGAAGTCTGGGGCACACGTCTGCCCAATGTGATCACCCTCTTTCAATCGCCCAGCGCCACAGCGCCGGATCTAGAGTTTAGCATTGCCAACTTTTCTACGCTGCCCGGCTTTACCGCCGGCCAGTTGCCGCAAACGTACCAATTGCATCTCGGCATGGGCGCGCTAGGGATCGATGATGGCATTGGCGAAGATTATGCACCCGACCAAACACCGGTGATCATTACACCAACGCCGAGCCCCACACCTTCGCCAAGTCCCACACCGCCACCGCCCACCGAGGTGCCGTCAACCGGGTCAACGTTCTCCAATGTGCAGGAATGGCAAGCCGCGCAAGCGGTTGACCCCATCGAAGCAACTTTGTTGCGCGCGGCTGCCCAGCAAAACGCGGCGTTTCATTTGAAAATTCCGGCGATTAACCTCATCACGGCCGTCACAGAACGGGGTTGGAAGCAAGTGAAGCAAGCCAATGGCGCGCTGGTGAGTGAATGGGAAGATGTCAATTTTGCTGCCGGTTGGCACAAGAATAGCACGATTCCTGGTCGCCAAGGCAACGTTGTTGTCAGCGGCCATAACAATGTGGATGGGGCCGTCTTCCGCGATCTGTGGCAGCTCGATCCTGGCGCTACAATCTACGTCGATCAGGGGCGCGTGCGCTATACCTATGTGATTGATGAAGTGACGATTGAACCGGAAACCAATACAACAGCTGCCCAACAAGCAGAAAATGCCGCTTTCCTCAACCAGACCAACGACAATCGGCTCACGCTGATCACCTGTTGGCCATGGAATGATAGCACACATCGGGTTTTTGTTGTGGCGATGTTGAAGAACATTCAAATGACGGCGGAACGATAGTCAGTTTGTAGATCACAGGCCCACTTGGCAGTACGCGCTGCCATCCACCGACGATTCATTGCAACGATAGCGTTTATCTTGTCTTTCTGGTAGAGATCTGTGTAGCTGTTGCAGGCAGCAGTCAGATTTTTGCCAGGAAGGCAGGGTAACCCCCATACAGGATTATGAAAATTCGATCTGCCCTCATCGCGATCTGCCTGGGTTGGATGCTAGCCTTGGCACCGATCGTTATTCAACAATTTACTGGCTCACAGCCATTGCGTTGGCGGTTAACCTACCGGGAGGATCCGCTAGTCCCTACACAACGGAAGCCAGGTGTGCATCATGCACCCAGCAGCCAAGCCACCCTTGTGCCAAGCGCAACAACGGATCTGCCAACAGTCACGCCTACATTCGCTATTATCGCCAAATCCAAAGCACAGGTTACCGGGCAAAGTACCGCCACCGCGGATGCGCCAGCAAGCATTGATAGCGGTAGTAGCCACGCGCCAAGCCCGACCAACACATCTACCTCTATACAACCGGTAGCCCAGGCCGTCCTACCAACAGCCACGACTACGGCCACCCCCATCCCCACGGCAACCCCTACGCCATCACCAACGGCCACGCCATTGCCCAATCGGGTCGATTTACAGATCCGCCAATCCGCCGCGCCAGATCCTGTCCAAGCCGGTGCCCTATTGACCTATACGATCCAGGTCGATAATCCTGGCCCTGGGATTGCCCAGAATGTGCTGATTCGCAATACGCTGCCCAATGGGTTGCTATTTGAAGGCGCGGCTAGTTTAAGCGTGCGTTTGGGCAAGGAACCAACGCTGCTCCTGAATAACAATCGATTGACTGGTTCAGTGGATTGGCTAAAAGTGGGTGGCACAATTACTATCATTGCGCCGGTGCGCGTACGACCTAATCTTGGGCTAACGACACTGTTAAACCAAGCCATAGTCAGCTCAACAACCCCAGACGAGCAACTAACCAATAATCTTGCAGCCGTGTTGGTGACGCTCTCTGGGCGTGTACCACCAAACAACAGCTATCTACCAGTTGTTCATAAGTAGCGTTCCCAGCGATTTTTACCCCTGGGAACGCGCCCAGAGGGCTCCCGATCCTGGCGGCATCGTTACCTACCTTCAAGAGATCACCCCTTTCACCCCATTGAATTTCCGCGATGCCGACGGTTCGAGGCCTTTTACAATTCCTATCAGCCTCCAGGGAACTCGCCATAACTGACTTGCGTTTTCAAGGTAAGCTTACTTTACTGTAAACAAACAGTCGGCTTCCACACAATCGCAAAGTTGAAGTTCAATCGAGTTTTCAGAAAGGATTCGTTATGAACAAGAAGTTACTACTTTTAGGTACCTTTTGTTTGATTTCTCTCTTCGTCTTTACGCAATCACCGCGCACCGTTCTGTCCAACAGCGCTGAGCAACTGGCGAGCCAGGCCATCGCCGCGGTGCAGCAGAAGAGCGGTGCCAATTCGCTGGCAATTGGCACCGGGGGCAACGATTTCGCCATGCCCATGCAACAGGCAACCCCGATCCCGACGGCCACCGCGCCGACATCGCCGCTGCCCACGCCCACGAGTACGGTTATTCCAGCCCCAACCAGCCTGCCGCCCACCGGTGCCGACCTGATGCAGCTTGATGTCAGTTTGAGCAGCGATGGGTTCACAGATGTCGAGCAAAAAGCTGACACTCCAGCCGTAGCCAGTTACCTCGCCAATGGTTCGCTGGTCTATCCAGTCCGGCTAGAAGCGGCGTCGATCGCGTTGGATACACAGGTAAAACCCCTGGGTTGGCGGCAGGTGACCGAAGACAATGGCGAAGTGAGCATCTGGCAGATGGTCGACAAAGTGGCGGGGTGGCACTTGAACAGCGTTGTGCCCGGACAAGCGGGCAACGCCGTCATTAGCGGCCATAACAACATTGGCGGCTCGATCTTCCGCAACCTGCACAAACTTCAGCCCGGTGACACGATCACGGTCTGGAATAACGTGGGGACGGCGGTTGCCTATACGGTGGACAAAGTGAGCATTGTGCCGGAGAAATATGCAACAGCCGAACAGCGGGCTGCCAACGCCCAGATGATCAGCGCCACAAGTGATGAACGGCTCACCCTGATCACCTGTTGGCCGGCCCTCAGCAACACCCACCGTGTGATTGTGGTGGCGCACCCAACGGTGGAATAGTAGACGGTAGAGACCTTTAGGGTCTGCCAGACCCTAAAGGTCTAGTCAGTATGTAAGCTTTGCGGTCGTAAAGGACTTTAGTCTTTCTCTAAATTGTAACGATTCAGGCACCCCCACCCAGCCTCCCCCAGCTTGGGGGAGGAGCCGATTACGCAGCCACTGATTCCCTCCCTTATCACTAACCTTTACCCACAAGTTGACAGTAGGCAAGGCGTGCCGGGGACAGCCCAGCGGCTTGCCGCCACTACGCTATGTTTTTGGGCCGTCCCCGGCACGCTCGCCCTCCCTGCTACCCAAAGATGTGGGTAAAGGGTAGCAAACTGGGGGAGGAGCCGTCATGGTTCGTTCCCTGAGCTTGCCGAAGGGGGGAGCGGATACCCTCTGGGTGTGAGTGAATAGTTACCCCTAAATTTAGCAAAGACTAAGGCCATTGCAAAGAAATAAGTATGCAGTAGGGGCGGCTTGCCGCCGCCCGTTCGCAGCGAGCCAAACGCGGGGCGGCTGCAAGCCGCCCCTACGCATGATTTTGTTGGGCAAGCGCTGGATACTTAT
>DAOTTR010000339.1:0-2654 GCA_034437715.1 Caldilineaceae bacterium | reverse complement strand
TCCAGTCGATATGCACATAGCGCGCACCGGCTTTGTAGGCCGCGGCCACGACCAGTCGCACGAATTCGGCATGTTCCAGCTCGGCACCAAGCCGTAATGATTGGCCCGGTTGTAGATTTGCACCGCTGTGGATCAGCAACTCCGCATAGCGGGCAATTTGTTGCTCTAGCGTTGGTGACATGAGGGCAGCTCTTCTCTTTCTTGGCGACGATAAACATTTTGCGTAACTACTACGACAACATTAAATTTCATCACTTGCTGCGCTGAATGAATGCAGCGCCTGGGATAGAAAACGTGTTTAAACACCTTTCCCGTCGCAGGTGTTGAATGAATTCAACACGAATTTAACGTTGGCGTAGTAGTTACCATTTTGCGCTGATTATACCGTGCGGGTAGCCAATCGAGAAAATGGCTGACTAAATTTTCCACTTCATTTTCAACTGCTAAATAATTGTCGTTTGCAATAATTGTCACTACAAAAGCGCCTTGACATGCCTTGCGCATTTTTCTACAATGATAGCAAGCACAATAGAGGGGTGTCTAGCACAACGGAATGGTGTATCGGGGCAAAGGCTAAGTTGCATCAGCTTCTCTCTAGGGGTAAAGTTATAGGCGACTGTGCAACCGGATCGCATAGAAAAGTCGGCAATACGCAGCTAGGCTATGGCAAAGGCTCTCGTCGCAGCGCAAACTTGCGCAAGTCAGATCAGATTGCACGTGAAAGGGAATTATGAGTGACACTGTAAGCGAGGTCCAAGAGATCGCCCAAGCGTTGGGCGAACAGCGCACCGACCTGGTGAACGCGGCTGTCGTGACACTGGGCATAGAACGCACACGTGTTTTCTTGCAACAGACGTTGAGCCTCGAAACGGCAGGTGGCATGCCCACCAAAAACGATGCGCGGCGGCGTACACCCGGTGGCGTATTTTTTCAACTCATCAAGGATCAAGTAACCCCCGAAGAGCGGAAAGCCATTTTCCGTCAGGAACAGAAGAAGAAGAAGAAGCGCCCAGCCGCCAAACCCGCCGAACCGCGCATCCCCATGACGTGGGACGAAGCCAAACAACTGATTGCACAGGTTATTAAAACACCAGGAGAAGGACGCACCGTGAAAGTCACATTAATTGGTAGGCCGCTCAAGATCATCCCACAAAAAGACTGTGTCGTTGTCTCGCTCAAAGGCCGTGAACCCAAGACCTTACCCAAAGGTTTACCCCCTGTGCCCGAAGGCAGCGCGATCACCTGGGCCGTTTTCATTGTCAACAAGCAGTGGAACCGCGTAAAGGAGAGCATGGAAGCCAATGAGAACGACGCGCTGATCGTGGAAGGCTATCCAATTGTCGGCAAAGGTGGCATTGCTGCCGTCATGGCGACCAGTTGCAAGAGCGTCTTGATGGAACGGGCGCAACGGGCACCGGATCGCGATAACGAAGCCTAAGCGTGCCTGGCCGCTGCAGGCAGCGTTGCCTACAGCCAGTCAACGCACACGTTTGCGCTGCCAAGCACATCTGACAAGAAGATCTGACACGGACAGCAGTCATTGGCCAATGACTGCCACAGTCGCAAGACCCCGGATTGATAGTCTACCGCAGTAGGCTTTATTTAAACGTTCGCGCAAAGCAGGCAGCGCAGAAGCGCTATCCAACAGCACCTTTCGACAACTTCATCCCTGCCTACACACCCGCTGATAGATGGCCACCGTCTCTGCGGCACACCGTTGCCACTGAAAAGTTGCAGCCCGTTGCAGGCCCAATCTGCGCAAGTCTGCGGCCAGCGCAGGCTCTAGCAGTAGGCGCTGGATAGCCGCCGCCAATGCTTCATCATCGGTAGGGGCGACCAAGAGGGCGGCGTCGCCAGCCGCTTCCGGCAAACTGCTAACGTTGCTGCATACAACCGGCACACCACACGCCATCGCCTCTAGTACAGGAAAGCCAAAACCCTCATATAACGTGGGTTGTAGCACAGCCGTAGCGCCTGTGTAGAGCGCAGGCAAATCAGCGGCAGGAACATAGCCAGTAAACCGGACATCCGCGGCCAATCCCAATGCCGCCACCTGCGCCTTGATCGGTTCAAAAAGCCAGCCTTCGCCGCCGACCACCAACAAACTGTGCGGCAGCTTCATGGCCTTGAGTCGTGCCAGAGCCTGCATAGCGGTTATATGATTCTTGCGTGGCTCCAATGTGCCCACCATCAACAAATACGGGCGGGGCGCGCCATCTTCGGTGCGCAGGGCATAGCGCTCGCGCACACGCTGCTCGGTGGCGGCAGGGGCAGGCGCAAAGCTCGGATCAATGCCCTGGTAAATCACCTGGATCTTGGCTGCTGGCGTGTGATAAAGCTCGATCAAATCGTGCTTGGTTTGTTGACTGACGGCGATGATGGTGTCGGCCGCGCGCACAAACAGGCGCATTCCCACACTCAGGAAAAGACGATTGGTCCACTTGTGGTGTTGTGGATAGCGCTCGAAAATCAGATCGTGGACGGTGAGCACCGTGGGGCGACGCAAATAGGGCAGCAAATGCTCGGTGGCATGATAGAGTTGTCCCGTGGGCAAATGGGGTTCATAGCGAGGCCGTTTAGTAAGCTGACTGGCCAACACCCCCAAGCGCCAGGCATATTGGCCTTGCGCCAGCGTTTGGTGGGGGGCGTGTTGC
>DAOTTR010000338.1:0-10862 GCA_034437715.1 Caldilineaceae bacterium | reverse complement strand
ACCAACAATTCGAAAATGTTAACTTAGAACCTGATTCTTGGCACGGTGAGTGGAACTATACCATTCATCCCAATCTTGTTTCGAAAACACAATAAATTCAATAGGTTATTTCTGGACAGGCCCTTAATGAGAAACGAATATTATGTTGGGTAAATTTGTGCCAGACGCCACGCGTAGCCAATGGCTGACTACCAGGTGGCATGTCAAGGTATACGCAACTATCAATGCGCAATACGAACGTCAACACGAGCCACAGCGCGACCAATGCAGGACAGTAGGATCGGCGCGGCCGCGCGCGGTATGCGAACATTCATTCACACACGGTAAGTTACGTTGTTGGGTATGGTGTTGTGTGAGTCTTACCGAGGGGCAAGGCACGGTGGGCGTATGGGCACAGCCAGCAGAATCGATTCTGGAAAATGATGACGCAGCGCACGGGGTAAAGTGGCGCCCGGTAAACGGATTTAGCTGCCAAGCGATGAAGAAGATGAGCAGAAGAATAGAGAAGAGCATCAACTTGGAGGTTGAGCGGCCCGCAATTGGCGCAGCCGAACCGGCGCGCGCAGCCAATACGCTATCTTCATCCATCGCGCTGTGATTTGGCTCATTTTGATGCCGTGCAGACGCTGTAGGCGCGCGGCTGTTTGGTTGCGTTGTATCAGGTGCTGTGTCACCCATTTGGGTAAGGGCAGTGGCAAGCACGGGCGTAGCAAAAACAAAATGGGGATAGCGATGCGGATGCCCTGGTTCGGCCATTGCACCCCAGCAGATCAAAGGCAGCACCCAGGCGAACAGGAAGAACGTACAAGCCCAATAGCAAACTCTGCCAGCGTTGCAAACAACCTGACAAGCGACCACGGGTTGTTCTAGTACAGTTGGGCGTAGATACCACGGCCGTTAATAAGGCACGTTACTCGTGTACAGCATGGTAAAAATAGGGTACCTTATTTACGCCGGGATCTACTAGACTTGACTGCGTATCCTACTCGCATCTTCATCGTCTTATTTTACCAATAGATCAGAGAATTCGGCAACATAATCGCAAACGAATATTGCTAATCCCCCGCGTGATCATGCTGAGTTTCTGTTGGCATAAGCATATCCATCGTGCCGTGATCCATGACATCAGGTTCCGTCTCAGCACCGCCGAGGGGCATGACCGGCACAGTAAGGGTGATTGTCGCGGCGTTATCAAAGGTCAGCGTCAGGGAGAAGGATTCACCCGCCTTCAGCGGAACCTGAAGTTGTTCTAGCATCAGATGCTTTTCCCCGGGCGCAAAGACCAAGCCTTCCCCGGTGCCAATTGCAAAGCCAGCTTCAGCCCGCACCATGCGCATGATGCCATTATCATTGATCGTCTCGTGAAAGGTAACCTGTGCGGCGTTATCCGACTGGGCTGCAACGAGTTGGACTGGTTGGGTAGTGCCATTCAGAATGGTCAGATAGACTGCGCCATTGACGGCTACTTCGGGTAGTTCATTGGCCAGCGCGCCCACGACAGTTAATTCGCCGGGCGTAATGGTCGGCATAGTAGCGGCTTGCTGCTTCTCATTGCGGGAGGTCGTCCCACAGCCAGCCACGAAAAGCAGGCAGGCAACGATGGCGGAAAGTAAATTAGTCGATGTACGCATAGGATGAAAAATATCATTTTTCGCGCCGATCAGCAATTTGCCTAACGCCTGATCACTAAAGTGAGTGATCTACGTTTTTTGGTGTATTGACGTGCCATCCGAAGCAAATTATACTCCCAACGATTCCAAAAATTTACGTAAGGTATGTTAACTACAGCGATATTATATACATATATCACTATCGTAACTTATCATACGAAGAATGCTTCATAATATACTATTTATCGGCCATTCGTGGCAAAATCAACTCATTCTAAGGAGGAAGTCATGTCGAAGAAATTGGTAGCAGAATTTATTGGCACCTTTTGGTTGGTGTTAGGGGGATGTGGCAGCGCAGTGCTAGCGGCGGCATTTCCCGATGTTGGGATCGGATTACTCGGTGTTTCGCTGGCCTTTGGTTTGACGGTACTGACCATGGCCTATGCAATCGGGCACATCTCTGGCTGTCACCTGAATCCGGCAGTCTCGATTGGCCTGTGGATGGGTGGGCGCTTTCCGGCCAAGGATCTACCCGCCTACATTGTGGCACAAGTGATTGGCGGCATTGTTGGTGGTGGCGTGCTCTACCTGATCGCCAGCGGCCAAGCCGGTTTTGATCTGGCCGCTGGTTTTGCCTCGAATGGCTATGGCGCACATTCACCCGGCGGCTATACGCTGGTCGCGGCGCTGGTCACTGAAATTGTGATGACCATGATGTTTCTCTTGATTATTCTGGGGACAACCGACAAGCGCGCGCCCCAAGGCTTTGCGCCGATTGCGATTGGCCTAGGCTTGACGCTGATTCATCTGATCAGCATTCCCGTCACCAATACCTCGGTGAATCCAGCCCGCAGCACGGGTGTCGCGCTATTTGTTGGCGATTGGGCCGTTGGTCAACTTTGGCTCTTCTGGGTTGCGCCGATCATTGGGGCCCTCCTCGGCGGGCTGATCTACCGTTTCTTGGAAGATGAGCAGAAAGTCGAAATAACCGGCAAGAAAGTCGAAGCCAAGAAGCGCTAAGCAAGCCGCACACGCAAACGGTCCACGAAGTTTCACCCAGAAAAACCATGTAGAAACACTTCTTGGACTGTTTGCTTCAGCAGTTTCAATGCAATTTTGCGCCAATCGCCGTGGTAAAATGGGCTGCGCGCTCCGGGGCATATTGAAAGTAAAGCCCCGGCTCATTGACCTCTAGTTCAATCAGACAGAAGGTCTCATCGGCGGTGACAACGCCATCGATGCGCGCATAGAGGGGTAGTTCTGGCAACTTGGTCAACAGCGCGTGCGCTTGCGCCAACACGGCTACAGACGGCGACGCACGCACGATCTGGCCTTGATATTGACTGTTGATACGAAACTCGCCGCGCTGGGGTCGTTTGGCAACCGCATGGGAAAAATCGCCATCGATAAAGACCAATGACAGTTCCCCCACCGCTTGAATCTCCGGTCGAAACTCCTGAATCAGCCATTCACTCTCGGCGCGTTGTGATCGTATCCGCGCCTGCCACGCTGGCAGATCAGTATAGGCAACATGTCTACCAGATGCCCGCTAGCGCCGGCAAGTGGCTTAATGACCGCGCTCGTCCAACCCTCTTGCTCATAAATAACCGTAGGTGTCTGGCCGATCGGCAACAGATGCGACACGGGCATCGGAACCCCTTGGGCTTGCAAATCCAACAAGTAACTTTTGTCTAGATTCCAGCGTACCAAGGCCGGGCTGTTGTAACAAGGCACCCCCCCACGCCGTCAACCCATCCAGCCAGGCGATAAACGCTTCTGGATGATGATGATAATTCCAGTGGACGCGCAAAATGACCAAATCGGCGGCCTGAAAAACAGCCAGATCACGCTCCCAAGCCACAGGCAGCACCGTATGTCCTTGTTGGCTCAGCGCCGCCGCCACCAACTGATCGCTCTGGGAAAAATCAGGATAGGCTTGATAGGTTGTAAAGATAATGTTCGCCATAGTGGGTTGCAATCCGATCCGTTGTGGCTATGCAGGCAGGGTAGTTACCAAGCTGCTATTATACAACCGCGCACGCGCTATCACCAGCCAATCGGCAGAAAGATCAATTGGATCTGAGACAGCATCGTACCCGGGGGCACCCGAACCGACGCCTGGTATCCAAAACCGGCTCGGTTGCCTATTAGGCGTGGTTTCTGTTAGTAAAACGGCAATGCCGAACATTTGATCCTATCACACATTTGATGTATAATAAGCTAGCTTCGTCGCAATTCTCAGCGACACGAGGCCCGCTCGGTGCCACACGCGCTTATCCCACTCCGTTTTATGCTTGGTTTTATTGTTTGCTGGATCGGCAGGCTTTGTCCTGTCGCCTGCTGATCACATCTGTCGCTCCCCCAAAGCGATTGGTGTGCGTTGTCTCGCCTCCCCAAAGCGAGCAGTGTATGTTGTCCGCGTTCACCCGTCATCGTTTCCGTAGGACATACTCAAGTTGACCACAAAGGAGAAACCACCGATGTCTCAAGTAGAAGCCACGAATCACATGCAGAATGGCCTGCTGTCGCGCCGCACCTTGATGCAAGCGGCAGCAGCTGTTGCCGGGATGACCGCCCTGATGCCAGGGTTCGTCCAGGCCCAAGACCGCGATTACGGCACCGATGCCCCGCCCTCGCCCTACCCCGAGCCCGATGTCGTCGTGCTCGACGCAGAACGATTTACCGCGAAAATTGGCAACACCCCGATCAAGCGCTTGTATACGGGCTTGTTATGGGCAGAAGGACCGGCCTGGAATAGCGTGGGGAAATATTTTCTCTGGAGCGACATTCCCAATAATGTGCAAATGCGCTGGCTCGATGATGACGGCCATGTGAGCGTCTTCCGCAATCCTTCGGGCAACAGCAATGGCAACACCTTTGACTGGCAGGGGCGACAGATCTCTTGTGAACATGGCGGTCGCCGCGTCGTGCGCTATGAGCATGATGGTAGTGTCACCGTGCTGGCCGAAGAATTTGAGGGCAAGCCCTTCAACTCGCCGAATGATGCCGTCGTTCACCCCAATGGCAGCATCTGGTTCACCGATCCGCCTTATGGCAGTTGGGGCTACTATGAGGGCAACAAAGGCGAGATCGAGCTGAAGGAAGCGGTCTATCGCATTGACCCAACCAGCGGCAATGTGGAGATGGTAACCGACGAGATCGATAAACCCAACGGCCTTTGTTTCTCGCACGATTACAAGCGGCTTTTCGTGGCCGATACAGGGCCCGGCGACATCAAAGTATGGGACTTGGTCGACGAAAACACGCTCGAGAATGGTACCGTCTTTAGCGACATGGTCTTCGACGACATCCATCCTGGGCCGGATGGTCTGCGTGCCGATATTGACGGCAACATCTGGTCATCGGGTGGGTGGGTCGGTTCCCCCGGCAATGGCGTCCACATCTTTGCGCCCAATGGCGATCGCATTGGTCACATTATGCTGCCCGAAACCACCTCGAATCTTTGCTTTGGCGGGCCGAAGCGCAACCGTCTGTTTATGACGGCCAGCCAGTCGATCTATGCAGTCTATGTAAATACCCAAGGCGCGCACATTAGCTAGTACAGAGCGGCCTAAGGCGCTTTCAAAGCAATAAGTATCCAGCGCTTGCCAAACAAAATCATGCGTAGGGGCGGTCGCGCAGCCGCCCCGCGTTTGGCTCGCTGCGAACGGGCGGCGGCAAGCCGCCCCTACTGGATACTTATTGCTTTGCAATGGCCTAAGTAAGACAGTAGTTCAGTAGGACAGTGAGTCAGTGGCTGTCTACTGAACTATTATCTCACTGTCTCACTGGACTCCCATTGGTCTATTTACGCCGTCGTGTACGAGTACACTGTAACCGAAATTATGCGGAATGAGCCGTAGTAAAGTCTTTACTACGGCTCAAAATTTGCAACGTGACCGGCTTGGTCATGGCAAAACTTCTCAAAGCGCCCCGGCGTTGCCCACCAGAAAAAAGGGTGCCCAGAAGAAGGGATGGGCATGGCGCGATCCATGGGCGAGGAAAGCCAGTTGTGCGTGGCGCAGGGCCGCGCCTTTGGTCGCGCCAGCCATCAGTTGCGTATAGAACAACCCCATGAGCGTGGCAGTCGATTGATCCTCCACCGACCAGAGCGTGGCGACCAGGGAATGCGCACCCGCATAGAGAAAGGCGCGCATGAGACCCAACAATTCATCGCCACCGCCGATGACATGCCGCCCACTTTGGCACGCACTCAACGTGACCAGCGACGCGTTGAGGCGCAGATTGAAAATATCCAGCGTGGTCAACCAGCCGTCATCCAAGGCCAAGCCCGAAAAGAGCGGGTTATCATGGCGAAAATCGCCATGGGTGGCAAAGTGCAAAATACGACAATCTTCGGCCACGGCGCGCAATTCAGCAATCGTGGCGCGGCTATCGAGCAAGGCCTGACCGCCAGTCAAGCACGCCACCTGTTGCGCTTCCTGCAAGGTATGGGGCAAGCGCTCCCCAAACGAATGCCCAAACGCCACCGCTTGCATCATTGGCGCAGATGAACGGTCAGCATCGGCACTGTAGCGCAGCAAATCGGCACCGGGCAGGTAACTGACTTCATGGCTTTCCAGCAAATATTGTTGACCATTGTGCAGGGCGTGGAAAGGCAGGTAGTGCAGCGGGCCGTGGGGCACAATTTGCAAACGCTTATAGCCAGCCAGCTGCGCAGCCCAGGGCGCAACCAACAGGGTATAAAGCTGTTGCAACAACCCCACGGCATTCTGGGTCAGGCTGGGCAATTGTGCGGCACTGCTGCGCGCGACAGAACGCAGATTCAACCCCAGCAACTGTGTCAATTGGATCACCTGACGCATGGGCGTCGGGAGGCGGACGGCATGAAGCGTGTGGCGGCTCACCAAGAAGACAATCAACGCACCGCGCACCGTAAAATATTCGATCAGCAATGTATCTTCGGGCAAAAAGGCTTGGATCGGCGCTCTGGAAATTGGCTCGGGGTAGACCTGCCAGAGCACGGCATCGCGGGCATAGTCGGCATTGCGTACCAGCAAGGTGTGCCAACACGCGGTGATCTGCTGCTCAATCGCCAGAATCTGCTGCTGTTCATCGCCCATCAATGGGGGGGTTATTGTACGGCTGCCAGCCAAGCCATCGGCCGGGTTACCCCGATGTGTACGCAGATCAGTTTGGCTTTCCCAGCGCCGGTACAAGCGATCGCGCGCCTGGCGCAAGTGCAATAGATCATCGACGGCGCGTTGATCGCGCGCATCTTTCACCTGGATGCGCAGATCAACCCGGTGCGCCACCAGATCCAGCAAAGCGCGCGACTTGGCCCGCTCGGCATAGACAAAGCCCTGTTCAAGCTCCTGGCGGACCAGGCAGAGTTCGACCATATCTTCATAGACGGTCGCTTTATCGGCCAGAAAGTCGGCGCGAAATTCAACCATCAGGTTGCTGCGTAAGCGTTCCAATGCGTGAATGGCGCGTTCATAGGCGGCCTGCGCCTGCGCATTATCGCCAAGCTGTTTCTGCAGATCACCCAGAAGATGATACCCTTGATAAGCCAGCGTGGGAATATCGTTGTGGTCACTGATGGCAAAGACCTGTTGTAACATGCGGCGGACGGTGGCTTCATCGCGCAAGGCCAACGCGGCACGCGCCGCCAGTAAACAGGCCTGCGCACGCCGCACAGGCAATTCGTGACGCTGGAAGATTTCGATACAGCGTTGGCTCACCTGTAGCCCCGCGCCAGCGTGGCCTTGGTGCAGCAAAATCGTGGCACGCTCCATTTCTACGGCGGCGGCGTAAACAGCATTCGCTTCCTGTTGAAAGCAGTCATAAGCCTTGTCGAGTGCAGCCAACGCTTCGGCGTAAGACTGTAGGCCGGCCAAGGCAATCCCTTCATTGAGCAACGCTTGGCCGATCTCCAGGAGGGTGCCGCTTGGCGCGAAACGCGTGCGGATCGAGTGACATTTTTCCAATACTTCGGCAAAGCGGCGCAGGTGCAATAGACAATCGGTGACATAGAGTTCGACCACCAACGCATCGGCATGGCGACCATCGCCCAGAAAGCCTTGGCTGGCTTGATCCAAGAGTGCGAGTGCTTCGTTGTAGCGCCCCAGGACAAGATAGGTGATCGCCAAGTTTTGTTGGGTGCGCGCCAACTCGGCGGTCTGGCCCAAATCGGCAAAGAGCTGCCACGCGCGTTGGCTGGCTTGAATCGACGCCACAAATTGGCCGAGATTGCGAAGGACGATGGCGCGATTTTGTTCTACCATGGGCAAACACCACGCGCCGTCGGAGCCCAGGTCTTGGTAGAAATCGCGGATTTGGTCAAATTTCTCTAACGCACCCATATCATCCCCCTGACGCCCATAGACGATAGCCAGATTCCAGTTCAACCCGGCCAA
Source organism: Caldilineaceae bacterium (assembly GCA_034437715.1). Lineage (GTDB taxonomy): Bacteria > Chloroflexota > Anaerolineae > Caldilineales > Caldilineaceae > JAHBVH01. The sequence continues at coordinate 2,872 of DAOTTR010000338.1, read as the reverse complement.
TGCTTGCCATTGGGCATTGGCCTGTAAAACTTGGTCAGCCCATCGCCCATCGGCCAATGCTTCGCTATAACGCCCCAGGAAAGCCAGGGCATAGACCTTGCCCGCCAGCACTTTGGCGCGATCGATGGGGCGCTGCAAGGTGGCATAGATCGCCGCGGCTTGTTCATAGCAGTCAACAGCCCGATAATAGTCACCCAACCCACCCACGCCCCGCACATTGGCTTGGGCCGTCAAGCCCAATGCACAGGCAACCGGCAGCGGTGTCTGCGCACCCAGGTTGATCAGCAGTTGGGCAATGCGCAGCACTGCCCCCACATCCGAGCGCATGAAGTGATCGGCGCGCTGTTTGAGCAATTGCGCCAGCGGCTCATCGAATCGGATGGTGTGGCTGCGCAGGAAAGCTTGTTGCGCTGGCCAATCGGCGCAGGCTAGCAGGCGGTCAACCATTTCTTCACGCGATAGCGTTTGGATCAATGTCGTCAACACAAGCACGCTCGTTTTCTGAACATCAAACAGATGGCGAAGTTTTGTGAAATGGGATTGATTCTGCCCACCCTGGGCTAAAGCCACAGGGCAAAGAGCCAGTATAGATAGATTGCCTGGGCGAATTGCAGAATGTTGCTACCACGACAACGTTAAATTTCATCACCTGCTGCTGAATTCATTCAACACGCATTTAACGTTGGCGTACTACTTATCTAGACGGACAAGCGACGCAAAAGTTTCTGTACGATTTCCAGAAAAGCGCATTCTATACTCCGCACTGCCATCGATGCGCGGGTGCGGTATATAGTTGCTCTATCCACTCTATGCGGGATGCGTTGAAACTGCGTTGATCAGGGAGCGTGAAGCAATATCGAGGGAGGGAGCGATCAAGTTGCGCGATACAGAGATCGGTTTTCACCCTGGGAACGCCGCCAGGATGGCGGCGTTCCCAGGGTGCGTTCCCAGCCGAATCGTTACTACTATACTGCACGGCAGCATATAAAGTAACCGATTTACACCCAAGAAAATGTTACTTTATGGTGCCGTTGCGTATAATTTACAGTGTGGGTTAGCGTTCGCGCCGTGGTCGCACCACGGTCAGCCCGTCATCCTCCACCAACGGGCGGTTGTAGATATAGGGCGGTTCCAGCACGGCCTGTTGCGCTTCGGTCAACTCGCTGACCCATTCGGGTTGGCTGGTGGTATAGGAGCCACCGGCAAAGTGCAGATACTTGGGCGAGTAGCGATAGAGCAAGGAACGGCGTTCATGGGCGGCGGTCCAAGGCAAGGTGCCATGGATGGTGGCTTCGTTAAAGATCACCATGTCGCCCGCTTTGCAGGGGACGTTATAGACAATTTCGGGATTCTGTTCATAGGTCAGAATCTCTTCGGGGCAGGCAAAGTTGGCCTTGTGACTGCCCGGAATCACACAGAGACCGCCATCGCCCGCATTCACGTCGCCCAATTGGAACTGACAGACGATCATGCCGCAGCGGATCTGACCATTGGCATAGGTGTAATATTGGGAGCCGTCAAACTGATGGCTGGTTGAGCCATGCAGATGCAGCCCTTCGGCGCCAGCGGTGGAGGTGAGCATAAAGGGTGAGTGATCCATCTTCCAGCCGCGCCCGAACATGGTGTTGAGGTAGGGAATCAACTTGGGGTGTGCTAGCAGATCGCGGAATGGTTGATGCCACGGCTTTTCCCAGGCCAGCATACCGCTAAAATGGCCGCGGGGATGGGTGCCGACTAGCTTGCCAGCCGGGTGCGAGTTCGGATCGTTGATCTTTTTGTCCCAATTGGCATCAAAGGCATCATTCAGCGCTTTCACTTCGGCTGGGGTAAGGAAATCTTTGATCAACAAAAATCCCTGTAGATCATAGAGAAATTTTTCACGCGTATTCAAGGTCGATCCTCCGTAGTTGTTTGGCCGCTTAATTTTTAGAAATCATCCCATTCATCGTCGGTGTCGCGATTTCTAAAAATTAACTGGTTGCGGCAGTCATCTGGTTTTCGTTTTGCAAAATTCTGTGGCCGATTGGCATTTGGGGCGCGCTTCAGTATAAAACAGAGAGGGGCTGCAATCAAGTCGCTAAAAAAATCGGGGGGCATTTCAATTTGAGGGTAAATTTTAGAAGTAGCGCGCAACGTGTACTGGGGACGAGCGACAACCACACCGGTTTGACAAACTGCACCTTGCTCGTCCCCGGCACACTTCCCAAAAAGTGCAATGCACCCAAAAATCGGAAGACCGAGCAACAAGATTACGTTGCCAGTAGGGACGCAGCGTTGCCGTCACCTACGCTAGCGCGCGTGGCCGCTACACCAACCTAGACTACCACAGCTACACCTGGATTTGCACTGGGTAACCGTCTGGTGAATACCCTTTTGAGGAAGACCATCGACCCTATAAAGCCGCACACTGCCTTACATTCCTCTTTAGGGAGATGACATGAGCCGTGATCAACAACTATACTTCCATTAGCTCATATGCATGACAGCCAGTAAACTATACTAGTACAGTTGGGCGTAGATACCACGGCAGTTAATCAGGCACGTTACTCGTGTACAGCATGGTAAAAATAGGGTACCTTATTTACGCCGGGATCTACTAGACATTATCGGGAATAAACAGTACGGGCATGAGGTGGGCAGCGGCAATGGTTAATTGCGAAGAATCCAGTTCAATTCGCCGCCCACCGCGTGCCCCTACGCGGCTAGATATCTTATTCCTGATCATGTCTACTGAGTTCAATGTAAAAACCGGCGTTCTGCGCTAGCGTGCCGGGGAGTAACCAGGAAAAGTGCGCAGTGCAGAGCTACGCTTGGTCAGTCCCCGGCACGCTGATCATGGCTGCATCAAACGCCGGTTTTCATGCTGATTCCA
>DAOTTR010000337.1:0-4598 GCA_034437715.1 Caldilineaceae bacterium | reverse complement strand
CAACCAAGGCTATCAGCTACGCGGCAAACATCACGAAATCTATCTGAACGATCTGCGGCGCACCGCGCCTGAAAAGCTGAAAACAGTGATCCGCCAGCCTGTGTCGAAAGAATAGACTGTAAAGTCATACCAAGCGGTATGACTTTACAGCTTGTTCGTAATGTGGTACCATTGGTATCCTATTACTTCTATTTTGTTTTGACAGGAGAAAACCAATGATGCCGACAAGCATAACGCCGAGTAATACTAACGTGTGCAAGATTACGATTTCCGTACCTTTAGATCTAGTTAAATTTGCTGACCAACAGGCTGTTCAGTTAAACACGAGTCGTAGCCAGATTATCAGCCAGGCTTTGGCTGAAATTAAGGCGCGTGAAGAAGCGCGGCTGGCGGCTGAGGGTTACCAATTTTATGCCCTTGAGGCAAGCGAGTTTGCTGCTGCCAGTGCGAAAGCCGTTGCCGAAGCCATTACACCCTATTTGGATCGCTACCATGCTGAAGGCACCGACTATGCCAGTTAAGCGCGGTGAGATCTACTGGGTTGAATTTGATCCAGTCAAGGGTAATGAACAAAGTGGCCTACGACCGGCGTTGGTCGTTCAGAATGATATAGGCAATCGCTTTGGTACAACCACCGTGGTGATTGCTATTACGCGTACTATCCCGCCGCAGAAATATCCATTTATCGTCGTTATTGAACCGAATGAGAGCGGTTTGCCGGAGCGGAGTGCCGTTAATTGTGCGCAAATGGCAACCATTCAGCAAACAGGTGCTGCAAGCCGGCTGCGTCCAACCCGTGGTGAGTCTACATTACGCCCGATTGGCAAGTTAAACCCGACTCGAATGGCGGAAGTGGATGTAGCTTTGCTGTTTAATTTGGGGCTGCGCACGTGATGCCGATTTACTCTTATTACTGCAAGCGTTAATGAAAGCCAGGCTTTCTGGTATATTGGTAGGCAGTCCGATTCCATTAATCAATGGAAGGAATCATCTATGACCAATTCACCTCGTTATGATCTCTACGGTCCTGCCTTTAAGGCCAACCCGTACCCCACATACGCCGCCATGCGCGAGCAGGAACCTGTCTGTTACCATCTTGGTTTGGATGGTGAGCACGAAATTTGGTTTATCACCCGTTATGCGGATGCCGAGGCAGTGCTGCGCGATCACAAACGTTTTGTCAAAAATTATCGTACCACACTGACCCCTGAACAGCGACAGCAGTTGCCACCCGACCCACAACTGGTGCGTATGCTGGATCAGCACATGCTCAACGCCGACGGCGCTGACCATACCCGGCTGCGTAGCCTGATCAACAAAGCGTTTACGGCACAGATGATCAACCGCATGCAAAGCCGTGTCCAAGCAATTGCGGACAGCCTGATCGATCGCGTGCAAGAGCAGGGCGCGATGAATCTGATTGACGACTACGCCTTTCCCTTGCCAATTGTCGTGATTGCCGAATTGCTCGGCGTACCGGCATCCGACCAGGATCGCTTTCGCGTCTGGTCGGATGCCTTTCTGACGCCCTCCTTTACCCCAGAAGGCTGGGCCAAAACCGAGCAACTGATGTTGGCCTTTACTGGTTATCTGGGCCAGGTCTTCGCCGCCCGCCGTGCGCAACCCAAGGACGATCTGATCTCAGCACTGATCCAAGCCGAAGAGGCCGGCGAAAAATTGAGCGAAGAAGAACTCTACGCGATGGTGATCTTGCTGATCGTGGCTGGCCACGAGACAACGGTCAACTTGATTGGTAACGCGACACTGGCGTTGCTGCAAAACCCCGATCAACTCGCCAAGCTAAAAAATAACCCGGCGCTGATGCCGGCAGCGATCGAGGAGTTTTTGCGCTACGATGGACCTGTCGAGCGGGCCACGATGCGTTTTGCCGCCGAAGATGTCGAGCTCGGCGGACAACTGATCCGCCGTGGCCAGCCCGTCAACGTGGTCCTCGCCGGCACCGGGCGTGATGCGGCACAGTTTGCCAACCCGGATCAACTGGATCTAACGCGTGAAAATAACCGCCATCTGGGCTTTGGTTTTGGCGTCCACTATTGCGTGGGCGCGCCCCTAGCGCGCATGGAAGGCCGCATTGCCCTCGACACGCTGCTGCGTCGGCTGCCCAATCTGCGCCTGGCTGGACCCTCGGATAAATTGGAATGGCGTGTAGCCCCGATCATCCGCGGGGCGCAGGGGTTGCCGGTGGCGTGGGGGTGAGCGAAATAGGATAGTTGACAAGAACCCAGGAAATTATTATACTCAGACGTACACTTTTGGAAAACCCACTTACCAATGACAATCCACTATGTCTGACCTGCAAGAATTGGTTCGTCAATGTCTAATAGAACGGCAGGCATTCTTCCAGCGGGGTGAACGCGCCTCACCAGCCTGTGTCGCACTTTTCCGACGCGCGTTTGCAAGGGACGAACTGGCCTGGGACGCGATCTTCACCCAAGTATTTCCGCATGAGATCCGGCGCTATATTCAGGCCGCAGCCCAATGCCGTAAAGACCAGGCTTTTGCCAATTTTAGCCCCGCCGATTTGGAAGATGCTGTACAAGAAACGCAGTTCGCCTTTTATCACTGCGCGCCTGAAGCCCCAACGCTGCTGGACAGTGGCGAGCTAGCCCCGATCATAACCTATCTCAAAAAGTGCGCCATGAGCGGCGTTGCCACGGTGGCACGCAAGCTGCCGCGCAATGAAGAAACGCTTGCCGCCATTGCGGGTGAGGATGACAACGACAACACCGATGCAAACGCACCACCAGGGCGAAAGTATGCCATGCCCGTTGCGCCTGCCTTCACCGAAACGATTGCGGACGTCGGCGCGATTCTGGATGAGCTCAATAAAATTCTGCAAACTGATCTAGAGCGCTTAATCGCCCAAGAATGTTTCCTCAACGCAACACCGCCGCGTGAGTTGGTGGCGGATTATGCGCATCGCTTTCCTGGCGTCGATCCGGAAGCCAAGCTCAAATATCTCAACCAGGCCCTCAAACGCATCCGCCTGCGCGCTGAAAAATCACCCAGTTTTCAAAATTTGCGCAATGCGCGCCGAAAAAATGACGGCATGGCATTTCTTATAGATAGCGGATCGGATGTTTCTGAAGTTGGTAAAGTGATAATGCCCGGAATTGAACCCTGCGCCTTTGACGAGGCGACCCTGCTCGAATATATTCAAGGCAACGCTTCGGCTGAGCTTCGCACGGCGATTGATCGCTCCCCGGCATGCGTGGAAGCCGCGCGCCGGTTTGCCGAGCAAGTCGAAATTTTGGCCCCACTTTTTCGACTGGCGCTCTGCCCAGATGTGGAGACGCTAATCGACTATCATGCTAAGGCTTTGCCCAGCGCCAAACAGTTGGTCGTGCATAAGCACCTTCAGCATTGTCGCCAGTGCCAGGCAGAAATTGCGCTGTTTGCTGCCATTGACGCGGTACCGCTGCAGGCAGAGCCGCCATTTTTGCGACGGTTGATGGATGCCGTGCTTGCTGTTCCCACCCTTGCCCTTAGCCCCATACGCGGCGCACTGCTGCAATATCAAACACCCACGATCCATATTTTGCTCGACACCCGTAAATCGACGGGTAAAACGCGCACGTGGACCTTGATTGGGGAATTGCGCACCCATGATGGCATGCGTTTTACGGAGCTGGAAAGCGTGAGTGTGCAACAGAATGACGCACCAGGTTTGCCTGCGCTACCGGCCACACTTGAGGAGGATGGTTCATTTGTGCTGAAAGGGTTGGCCGCCGGTTCTTATCGTGTCCAAATCATCACCAGCACAGAAGAAATTCACATTCGTGAGTTGATGATCGGAGACGACGGGTAGATGTTGCCAGCTGCGCCTGCAACCGTGACGATGGATCAACTGCTGGAAAATTTGTTGGCCTGTCCGCCTGAAACTTTGACGGAGTGGCTCGCAACACACCGCGCGCATCTAACGTTTCCGTTGCTACAAGCGCTCAAAGATCAATACGCCGTTACCAGTTTTATTCTGGCCAAACCCCGCCTTGCCGAACGCGCCACACGTTATGCCCTCGCCTTAGCCATAGAGCTCCCCAATGAACCTTTGGCCTTACCCTTGGCGCACTGGGCGCGTGGGTTGTATGAAATGTTCCATGCCCCAGACGCCGCGATTGCGCATTTTCAGCAGGCGCAAGTAGGCTATCGAACGGTCGGTGACAGCTTGAGCGTCGCGCGGCTGGCCGCCAACCTGGTCGGTGTGCTGGCCGATGCTGGTCGTTTTGCCGAGGCGGAAGTTGCGTATCAGGCCGCGCAACCGGAATTTTTGCGCCATCTCGCTACAAATTCTTTATACATGGTGCGGTTGGAGCAGAACTACGGCTGGCTGCTACACAATGCGGGGCGCTTTAACGAAGCATTAGCCGCGCATGATCGTGCGCTCGATTTTGCTCAACGCTATCAACTCGTGACCAGCCTGGCCGAAGTGCGGATCAACCGCCACGTAACGTTGGGCATGTTAGGCCGCTTGGCAGAAGTCGAAGAAAGCTTTGTGCAGGAACGCGCCACCGCCTTGGCCCACGAACAAATGATAACCGTGGCGCGCATTGATATGAATCTAGGTGATCTATACACCT
>DAOTTR010000336.1:0-3472 GCA_034437715.1 Caldilineaceae bacterium | reverse complement strand
CAGCGCTTGCCCAACAAAATCATGCGTAGGGGCGGCTTGCAGCCGCCCCGCGTTTGGCTCGCTGCGAACGGGCGGCTGCAAGCCGCCCCTACTGCATACTTGATTCTTTGAAATGGCCTTAGTCTTTCTCTGCGCATCAAATCATACTTGACACACCACAAGTCTTGATCGATGTAACGCACATTTGAAGCAAGGCTACTCTTTTACCTACGGTAGGACGATACCGTATCAGTGAAAGACTGTAGAAGCCCAACAGCTTCAGCGTTGGGAGTCGTCACAAACGCTACGATTTGTAGCAACCTACGAGCAATGCTATAGTATTGACCATGCGTAATCACCCAAATTTACCCCTTGATGAACTGCCCATCGCTTCGCGTCAATCGCTGGAAGCGCCGCCAGCAGAGCCGATAATCCAAGCACAGACACCTGAAACCACCCCTGTTGAAAAAAAGCCGTTGGATCGTCGGCGCTTTCTGGGTGGTATGTTGAGTGGCGCGGTGGCGTTAGTTGCTGCCGCGTGTGGCCGTGATCGAGCGACACCCACGCCCACCCTGCGCCCAACAGCTACTGCGTCACCAGTTGTGCGGTCTAGTATACCCCCTACACCCACCGCGGTGGCGCACAAGGCGTTTTTGCCCTTTACACCCAGGGATGGGGTAGCCGTTGCCGAAGTGCCACCCCCAGTGGACACCCTGGAGCCGACGGAAACGCCCACCCCCGCCGAACCCACCGCGACCCCCAAGCCGCCCCCCACACCGACGCCCGAGGCGACACCTTTTCCGGCGGGCGCGCCCAGCAAATTGGGCTTTGTGGTGGCGCGCAATGAGCCAACACTGTTTAGGTTGTTGGAGACCAAAGCGGTGGCCGCAGTTTGTACGTTAGAGCTGGATGCCAATTTTGCGGCGCATATTAAACAGACATCACCCAGCACTTGGTTGATCGGGCGGTTGCCCCATTTGGAGCAAATTCAACTGGGTTCGCTCGACCCCATTCCCGCCGCGCGCACTTTTTTCAACGAGGTCATGATCTTTGCCGGGGACGAGAAACGTCGCCCATATTTTGATGCTTGGCAATCGTACAATGAACCGGTGGCGGGTTCGGTGGAGGAAATGAAACGGCTGGCCGACTTTGAGGCCGAGCGCACCCGCCTGTTGGGTGACCAAGGGATTCGCAGCATTATTGGCAATTTTGGCACCGGGCAACCCACCGGCCCCGGTGATGATCCATTTGAATTGTGGACTCATTTCCTGCCAGCGATGCAAGCCGCCAAGGAATATAATGGCTGGCTAGGGCTGCATGAATATTCAGCACCTACGATCTACCACAAAAGCACGCGCGAAAATCAGGGTCGCTACCCAGGTGTTTCACCCGAAGATACGGGCTGGTTGACGCTACGCTATCGTCAGGTATACAATCAGATTCTGAAGCCAGCCAACCTAGCGATTCCCCTGGTTTTTACGGAGATCGGGGTGGATGGGCTGGTGGGTGATCGCGAAGGCCCGCCCGATGCCGCTGGGTGGCAAGATTTTCAAAATTATTGGCGCGATAATGGGTATGGTCTGTGGGGGCCGGGGGCCTATATCGAGCAACTTGCTTGGTTCGACGAGGCCATGCGCCAGGATAGTTATGTTTTGGGTGGCTGCATTTTCGCCCTGGCCGCCAGTGATGGCTGGCAATCCTATGATATTTTGGGACCGGCGGCAGGCGTATTACAGCAATATCTGAGTGTTCACGCCCCCGCCTAATCGGCTATGCTTTACCCACATCTTTGGGTACCAGGGAGGGCGAGCGTGCCGGGGACGGCCCAGCAGATGGACGGCACTACGCTATGTTTTTGGGCCGTCCCCGGCACGCCTTCCTACGGCCAACTTGTGGGTAAAGGTTAGGCCTAATCTGGGGATAGGTAGTCGTTACACTGTTCCCGAAATTATGCGGGCGTAGGCTGCATTTGTAGGTCACATTTGCAACGTGACAGGCTCGTTCCCTGCAAACCAGCCGGTTTGTAAACGGACAAGTGCCACAAGGCTTTGCTTGGGCACTGTTGTGGATTGGGTGGATTGTCACGTTATAAAATAAACCTAAAGTCTTAACGACACATCCTTTTCTATCAAAATTTCCTTTTATCGATTGTCATCGAATCTTATCGAAAGTCAGTTTCTATGTCCATGCTAGAGATTCATACACGTTTGGCAGATACCTGCGTCCTGTTTATTGCCGCCTTGGGTCTATGGGCGCTCTGGCTGCGCTTTCGCGCGCGCCCGCTCGATGGCAATTGGATCGGCGCGGCGGTGGTGGGTGAGCTGCTACTCGTGGCCCAGGGGTTATTGGGGGCCTATCTTTATGCGGGGTTGGGGTTGGGCAGCGCGTTGCCCAGGCCCTTTATGCATATTTTGTATGGTATTGTGTCCTTGATCACCTTGCCCGCGGCGTATGGCTATTTTAGTCAGCTAGAAGATGAAAAAGTAAAAACGCTCGCCATGGCCGCGGCTTGCTTTTTCTTGTGGGGAATTGTTTTGCGCGCTTCACAGGTTGCACAATATCCAGGGCCTATGGGATAGGCTGGAGTTACGATCACGACTGCGCATCCTGCAACTTGTGGGCGCCCGTTGATATAGATTTGTCTAGAAACCTTTTGGCCCACCCTGCGTAAGGGTGAAGTAGAAACTTTCTGGGGAACTATCGAGCGGAGCGTATGTCCAGGCAGGTTTTGGTGTTAAATGCGGGTTACGAGCCTTTGAGCTTGGTTTCTGTTCGGCGCGCGATTGTGCTTTTGCTGCGCGAAAAGGCAGAGTTGATCGAAGCCACACAACAGATGTTGTACAGCGCCAATCATGCCTTGCCCATCCCATTGGTGATCCGGTTGGTGCATTATGTGAAATTGCCCCATCGGCGCGTACCACCAACGCGCGTGGCAGTGATGTTGCGCGATCTACACATCTGTCAATACTGTGGCGATGCACCAGGCCGCCATGACTTGACTGTTGATCACGTCATTCCGCGTAGCCGCGGTGGCGGGCATAGCTGGCAAAATCTAGTCACGGCCTGCAAACGTTGCAACCAGAAAAAGGGGTCGCATACCCCCGACGAAGCGATGATGCACCTGATCCGTAAACCCTTTGAGCCGAGTTATGTCGCCCTTGTGCTGCTGAGCAACCCTGTGGCTGCCGAACACTGGGAAAGGTTGATGGGTACAGGCAAAGAGCGCTTGTTGGTTGCCGTCTAAACCAAATTTTTCTTGGCCGCGGTCTCTTTCTGTGCATAAACCGCGGCCGCTATGCTAGCACTGTGATAGTAAAATTCCATAGACCTTATTCCGATTTAATTTTGTGCATGCGTAGGTGCGGTTTGTAACGGCACAATCCGCGTGGAGTCAGCTTTGTGCGGTTACAAACCGCACCTACCAGAACCACCACACCCTGTTTGTTTTGTCGCCCAAAGAACAAATCGGCATAATCTCTGATGATTACGCGCA
>DAOTTR010000335.1:0-13747 GCA_034437715.1 Caldilineaceae bacterium | reverse complement strand
CATTGCAAAGAAATAAGTATGCAGTAGGGGCGGCTTGCAGCCGCCCGTTCGCAGCGAGCCAAACGCGGGGCGGCCGCGCGGCCGCCCCTACGCATGATTTTGTTGGGCAAGCGCTGGATACTTATTGCTTTGAAAGCGCCTGATTATTCGGAATAATCTCTAGTACTTATGTCGTATAGTTCGCATCCATAAGTGCAGTTTTGGGCGATAAAAAAATATTGCTTTATGCCGCGGCTTGGTATAATCGTTGCACTTGCCGTTTAATATAGACGATGAGGGCATGGAGGCCACGTAGCCGCTGTGGCGTGATCGCCTCGTGGAGCCCTAGCAGCCTATAAACATCTTCCGGTGTCGCCTGGATTGCGGCGGGGGTTGCGCCCTTGAGCCCTTCGACGAGGATGCTGGCATAGCCGCGCACGGTGGGCGATTCACGCGGGATATCGAGATAGAAATCCACGTGGCCGTTGTTTAATTCAGTGTGTAGAAAAACAGAGGCCTGGCACTCATGAATTTGTTCCATGGCGTCGCGTTTGCCCTGAAGCCGCGCGGGCAGATCGGGCAGATTATCAGAATATTCAAGCAAGAGTTCCAGCCGTTCGCGCGGTAACACTTCGCGGAACTCATGGATGATCGCTTGCAATGCGGGTGGACAGCTTTCAATTTTGTCTTCGACGTTTGTTTCCGACATGACACTTCCTTACTTCCTTACCGATGGTATGCTTGCTATACTCAAAACGCAGTATAGACCCTGGCTAAATGGTGATCTGTATGTTGCCGCAGGATCGTTAGTTACATCAGTCTAACAGAGTTTCAACTGCCTGTCACTACTTTCGTGGTATTCTATTCGGGACCATGAGAAGATTGTCATTCGGTAACAATTTAGGGTGAGCACCTGCCCGGAATGACCAAGCGCGTTGTCGCTCCTTCCTGGAAGGTTGATTTCGAGATTGATTGAATCGTTGTGTCATTCGTGTGTGAAATTTTCGTCATGTAAATTGCTCTCTTGTATCGTAAACTAGAGATGGTACTTCGTCAAACTTTTTGCACTGAATTCTTTTGCTCAACCGAATTTCTATAATCGAATCTTCATAATTTGGACTGGCCATGCATCCACACGCGATCTACTATGCAATTCCCTTGCTGCTGGGCTCGGCAGTTGGGATTACCCTGGTTTTTCTGGCCTGGCAGCGCATTTGGGAGCCGGGCGCGCCCGCCTTTATGCTGGCGATGGCTGGCGTCGCGTTGTGGTCTTTTGCCTATGCACTAGAGGTGATGAATCCTACACTGCTGGGGAAACTGCCCTGGCATCGCCTTACCTATGTGGCGTCTTCGATCGTGCCGGCCTTTTGGATCATGTTTTTGTTACAACAGAAAGATCGCCCAAGGTGGCGTATGCGGCTGTGGATTGGTCTGTTGCTGATCGAACCTGTGATCTACACCTTGCTGACGTGGACGAATGATAATATATTGCCGGGCATGAGTGCGCCGCATCATTTGCTCTGGCGTCATCTGGCGGTGAGTCCTGGTCCTGATCTCTATCAATTAGTGATCGACCGTTCGATTGGATTTTATATTCACACGGCATATACCTACTCCTTGGTTTTGCTCTCAATGCTCATGGTAATGCGCTTGTTCCGCCGCGAGTCTTCAACCCTGCCCTACTGGCAGGTCGCGCTCTTCGTCTGTGGGATCTTTGCGCCGATTGGGGTCAATGCTATCTATCTGGCTGGCTTCAACCCCTTGCCGATTAACCTGACACCTTTTGCACTAGTCACCATGGGGCTGGCGGTGGGTTGGTTTGCCTTTCGCTTTGAGTTGTGGGATATGATTCCGGCGGCGCACAATGCCATTTTTGCGCATATGCATGATGGGGTGATCGTCGTTAACCAGAAACAGCGGGTGATTGCGCTGAATCCGGCTGCGCTGCAACTGCTGGGCGTGACCCACGAGCGCGTGCTCAATCAACCTGTCGAGCGTGTGTTGTCCCAATGGCCAGCGCTGGCGGATTTGCCGCAAGCATTGCAAAGCCATGATGCCCGTGCCGTTACGAGCTTTGAACTGTGGCTGCTAGAACCGGCACCGCGCTACATCGAGTTGACGGTTTCCGCTTTGCGCGACCGTCGCCAGCGCGTCAACGGGCGTTTGCTGACGCTGCGCGATATGACCAAGCGCCGCGAAATGGAAGAGGCGCTTGAAGATGAACGCGCCCTGCTTGCCCGCCGCGTGGCCGAGCGCACAGCCGACCTGAGCGAAGCCAACACGCAACTGGCGCGTGCCGCGCGCTTGAAAGATGAGTTTATGGCGAATATGAGTCATGAACTGCGCACGCCCCTCAATGCGATTTTGGGCCTTTCCGAAGCCTTACAAGAGCAAGTCTATGGCACATTGAACGTGCGCCAAAAACGCGCGCTCACCCATATTGAAGAAAGCGGACGCCATCTGCTCGCGCTGATTAATGATGTGTTAGATGTCTCGAAAATCGAGGCGGGCAAGCTAAAATTAGAAGCCGCGCCTGTCGCTGTGGATTCGCTCTGCCAGGCCGCGCTAAATTTTGTCAAACAAGCGGCGCTCAGTAAACAGCAAGCGTTGGTCGTCGAGTTTGATGACGCGGTCAAGGTCGTTTATGGGGATGAGCGTCGCTTGAAGCAAATTTTGGTTAATCTATTGAATAATGCGGTGAAATTTACGCCCAATGGTGGACGCATTGGGCTGCGCGTCCAGGGTAATGCCAAGGACGAACTGGTGCAATTCACGGTTTGGGATACGGGCGTGGGCATTGCCGCGAAGGATATGAGCCAATTATTTGAGCCCTTTGTGCAGTTGGATAGTCGCCTTGCGCGCCAATATGAAGGCACCGGCCTGGGCTTGGCCTTGGTCTATCGTATGACCAAATTGCATGGTGGCAGCGTCAGCGTCACAAGTGAGGTGGGCAGCGGCATTCAATTCACGGTTGCGCTACCTTGGTCCACCCCAGAACAGTTCCAGCCATCAACACCCAACTTGCGCTTGACCGCGCCAATCCGTGCGCTGCCCACGAGTTTGAATGTAGCTCCTGGTAGTTCCGCCGATCAACCACTGCCCACCCGTGCCCTGTCTCCGGCGCGGCGCAAGGTGTTGATTGTGGAAGATAATGAAACAAACATTTATACCTTCACCGACTATTTGCAAGCGCGCGGCTATGAAGTGGACGTGGCCTACAACGGCCCCGATGCTTTGCTCCGGCTGCGCGCGATCAAGCCCGATGTGATTCTACTGGATATTCAGATGCCGGGGATGGATGGGCTGGAAGTCATGCAACAAGTGCGCAAAGAGCAAACCTTACATCATATCCCGATTGTGGCGCTGACCGCGTTGGCCATGCTCGGTGATCGGGATCGTTGTCTAGCGGCGGGTGCCGATGAATATCTCAGCAAGCCCGTCAGCTTACAACAGTTGGTCCAGTTGATCGAGACACTGCAGACTACGAGTACAGGCACTGTTTGAAATTTACCCAATAAGAAAAGCCCACACCGAAGTGTGGGCTTTTCTTATTGTTGTCCGGTAGCATCAACTAATTAGAGGCGAACCTCTGAAGGTGATGCTACCGGACGCATACTGATACTTAAATCCATATGCACCACCTCCTTTATATTTGGGATAGCAGTTTCAGGCTGGGCTTGATGTAGCGATGATTGCTTTTCTACTTCGTTTCAGCGGCTCAAGTAAGCTTCTGTTGAGCATCTGTCGCCTAGCTGCTAGCAGTATCTCATACCTTTTGCGCCTTGTCAAGTAAGCAAAATCGCAAATGTCACTATAAAAATAGCGGTTTCTTTGTGCAAAGTATAAGTTGCTATTTTCAATAAAAAGTTCTCCGCTTACGCACCCTGGCCAGTGTAAAAATCAGATGATCCAGCGAATAAAATAGGTGGCTAGCCCCAAAAAGAGACTAAATCCCAGGACATCGGTGGCGGTGGTGACAAAAACGCCCGATGCCAGCGCTGGATCAAGCTTGACCCATTTGAAGAACATGGGTACCAAGACCCCTGCCACTGACGCTACAATTAAATTACCCAACATTGCCAGCCCGATTACCAAGCCTAGCATGGGATTGCCCTTCCACAGCCAGGCGATCAAGCCCACCATAAGGCCAAGCGCGGCACCGTGCAGGAGCCCAATCAGGATTTCATGCCCGAGCGCACGCAAGGTGTCACGATTGTCAATTTCGCCCAGCGCCAAGGAACGTACCATAATTGTCATGGTCTGTGTGCCGGCATTGCCACCCTGGCCAGCCACAATGGGCATAAAGGCCGCCAGCAAGGCGGCTTGGGCAATTGTTCCTTCAAAGATCGACACCACACTAGAGGCCAGAAAGGCTGTCCCCATATTGATCACCAGCCAGGGAAAGCGATTGCGAAGGGTGTGGCCCATTGAACTAAAAATTTCTGAATCGCCCCCCACTTGTGCCAGACGATAGATGTCTTCGGTCGCTTCTTCCTCCAGCACATCAACCACGTCATCATGGGTAATCAGACCGACGAGGCGGCCTGTGTTATCCACGACGGGCACTGCCAATAAGTCATAATGGGCCAGGATCTGCGCGACTTCTTCTTGATCCATTGCACTCTTCACCGAGATGACATCCCGGCTCATGATCTCTTCGACCGTTTGGCTTGGTTCGGCAAGAATCAAGGCGCGTAGGTTGACAACGCCGATCAACCGATAGAAGCGATCAACCACATATAAGTAGAAAATCTCGTTGGCATCACGATAATGCTTCTTGATAAAGGCAAAGGCTTCCTCAACGGTCATCCAGCGGCGCAAGCAGGGCGGTGCGGTGTTCATGATGCCGCCGGCGCTCTCTTCATCATAGGCCATCAGCGAAACGACCTGCTCCGCTTCATCCATCTGCTCGATCACTTCAGCGGCTTCGGCGGGTTCCAGTTCACCCAGAAAATCGGCGGCGGTGTCCGGTTCCATTTCATCAAGCACATCGGCCAAATCTTCGGTGTTGAGGTATTGGGCCACTTCAAGCATATCTTCTTGATACATCTGCTCGAAGACCATGGCCAATTCGGTGGCTTGTAGCCGTTCGACCATGCCTGCCTGTTGCTCGGGCTCGAGCAACGTAAGGATCTCCGCCCCATCGGCCGGGTGGAGATCGCGCAGATAGACGGCTGCTTCATCTAATTTGTTGTTCTGTAACAGTGCCAGAACATATGTCGTTGCATCATTGATGTTGATCGGATCAACCATTGTACACCTCCCAAGTAGAACACTGGTGTTTCATTTTGACGCGAACGACCGCAAACGACCAACCAACCTGGGTTGCCCAAGCGTAGCGAGTCGGCGCTGACTTGCACCAATTGAGACAAAGCTTGTGAGATGGATTGTGGACAGCGTTGGGTGAACCGTGCGCATACGGTTGGCTGCTGTGACAGCGGTTGGCTGACACAACAGCTGCTTTGGGTTTAGGGTTGCGCCAACAATGCGCGAAGTTAAACCGGCTGCTTGTTCACCAGTGGCGTGGGTACCAATCGCCATGCTGTAGACGTTGGATGGTTCTATGCTGGAAATTCGTGTGCAGGGAGGTGGATATCAGGCCAAAGGCCTGGCAAGGAAAGTGGAGGTTACTCAGACACTACTTGTGCAGACCCAGGCAGATCGCCACAGCCCACACGCGCTACGAAGCCAGTCAAGCCCAGCTCTGCTGTGGTTCTGCAATGCATCTCTGCTTTGTCTATGAAGGCAAGGATAAGTGCCTTGTTTGTGGACAGTTGGCTCGCCCTTACACTGGCCGGCATGACGCTGTGGCGCTGGGGTAACGCCACGCAACGTTGGTCTGCCAAATCGGGCGGTTTACTGTCAGGATCGGGCTGACTTTCAGCCTGCTGATTGGTTGTCTGCGTTTCGTTCATTCTTCTCTTCATGATGACTACGTGCCCGGATTAAGGGTATAAAGCCAATGCAGTTGAACATGTTGCACACGTTACATACGTTACATACGTTACATACGTTACATACGTTGGGTTACATACATTGGGTTCAAATCTAGGCTACGTAGCAAGGCAATCTTCGCTTTACGTATCGAGCGAGCATACGCAAGCCGCGAATCAGATTACCGACATCAACCTTTCACCCATAAGGGGCTACTATGCAAAAATCAATTTAGCGATGATAAGTAAAAGTGAGAAAGTCTTTGTAAAAACTACCTGTCACGAATTGCGCAAATTTTACGAATGGTCAAGGAGAAATTCGGTTTATCCGGTTCATTCGTGACTAAGATTTTTAAGAACTTTCTATGCTTTACTTAACGCACACGGGTCTACGCGCGATTGCGGTATATCATATCGACATTCATACCGACGGCAATTCCCGCGCAAAGATACGCACCCGGCTCATTCGGGGTGATTCTGTGAAGGATAGCACTATTGGCAGGGAATGTCAACTGATTATATCCTTTCCACTTTTTTGACAGCTAGCCCATCCCTTGGTATACTACACCTCGTTGCCAGGCCGACTAGCTCAATTGGCAGAGCAAATGACTCTTAATCATTGGGTTCAAGGTTCGATTCCTTGGTCGGCCACAAAAGAACGGGCATTTTGATACCCATATCAAAATGCCCGTTCGCTAATGGCGGCGAACCCGGTTATAGTGCACCACATCCGCGCTGCGCGCCAGATAGTGGTTTTGTGGACACTGGCAGGCTGCCGGTAGTTTTATACTTGTCCCCGCACGAACTATGCTTGCGATGCCTATTCGTTGGTTTACCGTTAGTGTGGCATGAATTCTGTTAGCGCATATTTTACTCCTCTTCCCGCTATTCTTCCCTACGATTACACCAAACGCTATTCGTGTTTTCAACATAATCGTGGTTTAATCTATTTAGTTCATACTACTTTAGTTTCCGGTAAAAGTTTTTTGTTAAGAATGGCAATTTGACAAAATCTAAAACGTATGTATATGGAAAATCTCGGACAATTTGGCCCTTATCGGTCTCCAAAAGGTGAATTGGTCTCCAAAAGGTGAAAATTCATTGAAATCGACTAAGGTTTGTCTTTCGTGACTACAAATTTGGCGGATAAATTGTTAATGCGCCAAATTCGCATATGTAGCAAAGACCCTAAAATGTATTTGTCGAACCAGTTAGAATAGCCAGATAATCCCATATATAGTATGCAAAACAATTTTGGTGCTATATATTGTGTTCAAATTTGTCAAATTTTGGTTTGCCTTTGTCACCTTTTACCGGAAACTAGAGTACTAACAATATGCTAGCGGTTGTATGTTATGTTTGTAACGTGACATGCTCGTACAATGAAGATCGTGCGGTTTGTAACCGAACATGGATCGTTGATCAAGGCTTTGCTTGGCGCAGGCTTTGGGCTATTTGTAACGTGACAGATATGTAACGTTACAAAGGTGACCTACGAAAGCTGTTGCTTACTCATTGGCTTATTGGAGCCACAGTGTATCAGACGCCATGCGCGTTTTCTACATAATCGCGGTTTAATCTGCTTTGTCCATACTACGCCAACGTTAAAAACGTTAAATTCGTGTTGCATGAATTCAACACCTGCGACGGCAAAGGTGTTTAAACACGTTTTCTATCCTAGGCTCTGAATTCGTTCAGAGCAGCATGTGATGAAATTTAACGTTGTCGTACTACTAACTTAGGCGCTTGCAAAGCAATAAGGATCCAGCGCTTGCCCAACAAAATCATGCGTTGGGGCGGCCGCGCCGCCGCCCCGCGTTTGGCTCGCTGCGAACGGGCGGCGGCAAGCCGCCCCTACTGCATACTTGATTCTTTCTACTGTCCTTACTGCTAACTATAGTCCGCCGCTACGGTCAGGATCACTGCGCTACTTTTAGTCCGTAGAACCTCTACAGGAGACATGATGAGTCAGACTAGCCATGAGCCCTTCGTTGTTATCGGTATCGGTGCCTCCGCCGGTGGGCTAGAGGTCTTGCAGCGATTTTTTGAAGCGATGCCCGCCACGAGTGGCATGGCCTTTGTGATCGTGATGCATCTTGCTCCGCAACACGAGAGCTATCTATCCCAGGTGCTCCAGCCCTACACCACCATGCCCATGCAACAGGTGCAGACAACGCTCCGAATCGAGCGCAACCATGTTTATGTGATCCCACCCAACCGCAATCTCTCTATCATTGATTCCCATCTGCGCCTCTCGCCCATCGAAGATGAGCGGCGCAAACGCGCCCCGATTGATCATTTCTTCCGCACCCTGGCCGACACACATGGCGAGTGCGCGGTTAGCATGATTCTCTCTGGGACGGGTACAGATGGCACGATTGGCCTGCAGCGCATCAAAGAAGCTGGGGGCTTGGTCGTTGTGCAGGAGCCAACCGAGGCCGAATATGATGGCATGCCGCTGAGCGCGATTGCCACCGGGCTGGTGGACCTGATCTTGCCGATCCATGCCATGCCTGCCCGCTTAATCGAGTATGCAACCACGGCTTCACCCAACTTGGTGCCGAACGAGGACGAGGACGAGGGTGAGGCGGTCGTCGGCGACGAACAAGCGCTGCTGCGCCAGATCTTTACGCAGATTCGTAGCCACACCGGGCAAGACTTTTCCCGCTACAAGCGCTCCAGCATTCTGCGCCGCATCCAACGTCGGATGCAAGTTCGTCAGCTTGAAGACCTGTCGGCGTATGCGCGCTTCCTGCGCACAAACCAGGAGGAAGTCACTGTCCTCTACCAGAATTTACTGATTTCAGTGACGAACTTCTTTCGCGATCCCGAAGCCTTTGCGTGGGTAGAGCAGGCGGTAATCCCGCACCTGTTCACCGGCAAAGGCACGGATGACCCGGTGCGTGTCTGGGTGGCCGGCTGCGCCACGGGCGAAGAGGCCTACTCTATTGCCATGTTGCTGCTGGAACAGGCAAGTCGGCTCGGCAACGCTGTGCCGATCCAAATTTTTGCCACGGATCTCAGCGCACCTGCCCTGATGCAGGCGCGTGCCGGCAAGTATCCCGAGCAGATCGAGGTCGATGTTTCGGCTGCGCGCCTACAACGCTTCTTTGACCGAGATCAAGGCGGCTATCAGGTGAATCAATTATTGCGGGAAAGCGTGCTCTTTGCTCCCCACAATCTGCTCAAAGATCCGCCATTCTCCAAGTTGGATTTGATCACATGCCGCAATTTGCTGATCTATCTAGGTCGCGATATCCACGCACAGATCTTTGAATTGTTCCATTATGCCCTGCGCCCGCAAGGCTATCTGTTGCTGTCGCCGTCGGAATCGACAGATCGGACGGACTTGTTCCATGCGCTCAACAAGCAGTACAGCATTTTTCAACGCTCCATCATGCCAGCCCTGACGCCCCGCCTCCCCACCCTCTCCTTTAGCCGATCCAGCCTGCGGCAGATGAATGGGCTGACGCTGCCAGCCGGCGAGCAAACAGTCAGCTATGGATCGCTGCATCAGCGCCTGATCGAGCGCTATGCGCCGCCCAGTGCACTGGTCAACGCCGATTATGCGATCGTGCATCTCTCTGAACACGCCGGTCGCTATCTGCAACAACCAGGTGGCGAACCGACACACAATATCCTCAAGCGCATCCACCCAGCCCTGCGGCTGGAACTCACCAGCGCGCTCTATGGCGCATTGGAGAAGCAACGGTCTTTGCGTGTGCAGCCCATCGGTATCCAATTGGAAGGGGAACGGCGGCGCGTCGGTCTGCACGTTTTGCCAGCGCGTGAACCAGAACTACAAGGCTATGCGCTGGTGATCTTCGATGAAAGTGAGGAGAGCGTAGACGAAACGCTGGTGGTCGCCAACACAAACACGATCAACCCGGCGTCGCTAGAGGAACTGGAACTCACCAAACAACGGTTGCGGGCGACGATTGAAGAATTTGAGCAGGCCAGAGAGGAAATGCGCGCCGGCAACGAAGAATTGCTCTCGATCAACGAGGAGATGAAATCAACGACCGAGGAGTTGGAGACCAGCAAAGAAGAATTGCAGTCGCTGAACGAAGAATTTTTTACGACCAATACAGAACTAAAATTCAAGATCGAGGAGCTGGGCCACGCCAACAGCGATCTCTTGAACCTGATGGCCGCGACCGACGTTGGTGTTATTTTTCTCGATCAGGCGTTACGCATCAAGCGCTTTACCCCACCCGCTGCCGCCCTTTTTCACCTGCTCGAAACAGATTTGGAGCGCCCGTTCGCCCATATTGCCCACCGCCTCCACCATCGTCACCTGCCCGAACTGGCCGCGCGCGTGTTGGAAACGCGGGTGGGGGTGGAAGAGATCGATCAGAGTGCCGAAGGTCGTTGGTATATCCTGCGCCTCTTCCCCTATCGCACCGTGGGCAACGTGGTCGAGGGTGTCGTGATCACCTTTGTGGACATCAGTGAATTAAAGCACGCCGAATCTGAATTGAAACTGCGGATCCAGCAGAGAGCGGTGGCAGATCTGAGCCGACAAGCCCTGCAAGGGGGTGATCTAGATGCGCTCCTGGCGATGCTGGTGGTGCGTGTTGCCGATATCCTGGATCTAGAGTTCTGCCAGGTGCTGGCGTTGCAAGCGGAGAGCCAGCGCTTAGTAGAGAAAGCCAATGTTGGTTGGCCGGCCGCCGCTACAGACCCACAAAGCAGCATAATCATAAGGAGTGAGGCCTACGTCGCGTATACGCTCCAAGCAAACGAGCCCGTGGTGGTGGAAAATTTCCAAACGGAAAGCCGTTTTGCGTATCCGCCGCGCC
This sequence comes from Caldilineaceae bacterium, assembly GCA_034437715.1. Taxonomy (GTDB): domain Bacteria; phylum Chloroflexota; class Anaerolineae; order Caldilineales; family Caldilineaceae; genus JAHBVH01. Next base: position 3,033 of record DAOTTR010000335.1, on the reverse strand, counting down.
TCAAGGCACAGGCCATCGTCAGCGGCATTAGCCTTGCCATTGCGGGGCGCGCCGGGCCCTATGGCATGGTGAGCGCGTATAGCCGGCAGCCCCATACCTTTACCACCTATGAAGTAGACTTTTTGCAAGCCGTAGTCAATTTGCTGGCGGTCACCCTGGCGCGCAAAGCAACGGAAGATGCCATCCAGGCCAGCGAGGCCCGGCTGCAGCAGCTCAATGCCACGTTGGAGCAGCGCGTGGCCGAACGCACCGCCGAACTGATGCGCAGCAACCAGGATTTGGACCAGTTCGCCTATATAGCTTCGCACGACCTCAAAGCGCCGTTGCGCGCCATCGACCTCCTCGCCAGCTTTGTGATGGCGGATGCGGTCGATATTCTGACCACCGCTTCTCAGGAGCACCTGATCAAGCTGCGCGGCCGCATCAAACGCATGGAAAAACTGCTCGATGACCTATTAGCCTATTCACGGACTGGCCGGATTCAGCATTCTCCGACCAAGGTGGATACGCGGGCGCTGGTGGCCGATCTGCTAGAGGAGATCGCGCCGCCCGCTGGGTTCATCATGCGGGTTGACGAGTCCCTGCCCATCCTGACGACAGTCCGTATGCCGCTGGAGGTGGTGTTGCGCAACCTACTCAACAACGCGATCAAGCACCATACGCGCACCGACGGTCATGTGTCGATTAGGGCGCTGGACCAGGGCGCGTATGTAGAATTTTCGGTTGCCGATGATGGGCCGGGCATTGCCGAGCAATACCATACCCGTATCTTTAGCCTCTTTCAGACTTTACAGCCACGCGATCAGATCGAAGGCAGTGGCATGGGCCTGGCGATTGCCAAGAAATTCGTCGAAAGCCAAGGCGGTACGATCAGCCTCGAATCGAGCGAGGGCCGCGGTGCCACCTTTCGCTTTACTTGGTCAAAGCAGGCAACCTAGTCCAGAGCAGCCTAAGGCCATTTCAAAGAATAAAGTATCCAGTAGGGGCGGGCTTGCAGCCGCCTGTTCGCAGCGAGCCAAACGCGGGGCGGCTGCGAGGCCGCTTTTGTTGCCATCGACCAAGGCCGCGGCTGATCTTGCCATCCTGTCTAATCGCTAGTATAATCATTAATGGAAGTCTATAGGGGAGCTTGGAGGGCCAGGCTGAGAGGGTGACCGCTTTGTCACCGACCCGCGAACCTGATCTGGGTAATGCCAGCGGAGGGAGAGCTGCGATCGGATTGCATCAATCCATCTCCTGGCCTTGCCTAGACAAGCAAGGTTTTTCTTTTTGTATTACAGGAGATGATGATGAAACGATATGCTATCCCAGTTTATACCCCAATCCTCTTACTGTTGCTGCTGCTCGCTGGCTGTCAACCCCTAACCGCCCCACAAGCCTCGCCCGCCGCCAGCCAAGAAATCCCCACCTTGATCTTGGCCAGCCATGATTCCTTCAATGTGAGTGAGGCAGTGCTGGTGCAATTTGAAACAGAAAACAATGTCCACCTGGAACTGTTGACGTTAGGCGACGCCGGTGAAGCCATCAATAAGATGATTTTGAGCAAAGACGCGCCCCTGGCCGATCTGTTTTTCGGTGTCGATAACACTTTCCTCAGCCGTGCCCTTGCTGCCGATATTTTTGAACCCTATGCCTCACCCTTGTTGGCCGGGATCCCAGATGAGCTTGAGCTAGACCCCGAGCACCGGCTGCTGCCGGTGGATGTGGGCTATGTCAATCTTAATGCTGACGCCAATTACTTTGCTGAACAGAATCTGCCCCTGCCCCAGACATTAGAAGATCTGACCAAACCGGAATACAAGAGTTTGCTTGTGGTAATCAATCCGGCCACGTCGTCGCCCGGTCTGGCCTTTCTGCTGGCAACCATCGACCATTTTGGCGAAGATGGCTACCTCGACTTTTGGCAGGGCTTGCGCGACAATGATGTCCTGATCACCAACGGCTGGAGCGATGCTTATTATGACAATTTTACCGTTGGCTCGGCGGGTAGCGGTGATCGGCCAATCGTCGTGAGCTACACCACCAGCCCACCAGCCGACGTACTCTATGCCACCGATGGGCGCACAGAACCCGCTAGCATCAATCTGAATCTCGCCGGTGGTGTCTTCCGCCAGATCGAATTTGTGGGCATTGTCAAGAGCACCCAACAGACGGAATTGGCGCAGAAATGGGTCGATTTTATGCTGAGTGAGACCTTCCAAGCCGATCTGCCCCTGCAAATGTTTGTCTACCCGGCTGTGCCAGAGACCCCGTTGCCCGAAGTATTTGTCAATTTTGCCGAGCAACCTACCGATGTTGCCGCAATGGATGCGGCGGAGATCGACGCCAATCGCGAAACCTGGATTGATGCTTGGACGAATGTCATGTTGCGCTAGTGCGGCGTAGATAGTTTTACGCGGTAGTACTTCAGTCTTTATCTGACTCCTGGAAAGGCTACTACGACAACGTTAAATTCGTGTTGAATTCATTCAACACCTGCGACGGGAAACGTGTTTAAACACGTTTGCTATACTAGGCTCTGAATTTATTCAGAGCATGGGATGAAATTTAACGTTGTCGTACTAAAGTCTTTACTACCGCTGAGACTACCGCTGAGACCTGATGGACAAACCATTTAAAAGTCATACCAATAACCCAAGTTGTGACCTTAGATTTTTGCGTATAGAAATCGTTTTTTGATCGACTACCAGAGAGAAATCAAAAAACGATGCGCATTTAACTTGATGAAACCGGTACTACTTACTCAGCCATTGATCTAGATTTTAAGACGCTAGAGCACTAAGTGGCATGTAGCTTGCCATTTTTGCTTCAAATCATCAATGCAATATAATCGAAACACACGCTGGTGAGTTCAAAAAATCGATAGACCTTATTCCGATTTAATTTTGTGCATGCGTAGGTGCGGTTTGTAACCGCACAATCCGCGTGGAGTCAGCTTTGTGCGGTTACAAACCGCACCTACCAGAACCACCACACCCTGTTTGTTTTGTCGCCCAAAGAACAAATCGGCATAATCTCTGATGATTACGCGCA
>DAOTTR010000334.1:0-2282 GCA_034437715.1 Caldilineaceae bacterium | reverse complement strand
CAGGTGCCGGAGAACCGGGTCAACGCCCCCGCTATTGATGAGCGCTCCTTTTGGTTGGCGCTCGACCCAGCCGAACCGGATGCGGGGTGGACCACGGCGGTGCGCAACACAACCCCACTTGATACAATCTTAGTCAGCGCGGGTTCAGACATTCACCTTGGGCCATTTACCGACCGTTCATTCTATATGCCAGCCGATATCGATGGTGAAACAACCACCGGTTATAGCATCGATACGGCCTACAATTTGCTAGAATTCCGTGGCTATCCAACAGGTATTTTCGAGCAGCGCCATCGAGTAATTCAATCGCTCTACAGCTCCAATGATCCGATCCAGGTGGTTGATGCAGCCGAGGAGATTTTGCGGCTAAATCGGCCAGTGGCCATTCACTTTAATGCGGGTCAGGCAGGAATATCACAGTGGTTAGCACAAGCTGGCATTGGCAACGAACTATTTGCCGATGACCAGAATATTGTATGGTTTATTGATTCACAACCTATCTTGCCAACCCATGCAGTCGAGCAAACTTTACCCAATCAACTATGGCACTCATACAATACGCATTACACAAAGTAAAGTTACATCAAGGACAGGACCATGAATATCGCAAGCAACTGAAAAACCCGCTTGTTTCTAAGCGGACTATTATCCTGGCAGGCATAACGGGCATTGGCGTTATATTCTTACCGCTACTCCTGATGCGCTTGAATTTGCCGTTTATCAGAACCTTTGACGATCCAGGGAGTCCTTTACCCCTATTTCAGTTATTTACTTTCTGTGCGAGTGTGGGGCTCATTGCGCTCGCAACAGTGGAGATCAGAAAATATAAGACGACTGAAAATTTGGATTGGCTACCCATCGTGTTAATGATGTTGATCGGATTCCATTATTTGACGCAACTACGCTTGTACTCAGCAAAATCCTGGGATTACATGTGTTATGAAAATGCAGCCCGTGCCATTGTGAGCAATCACAACCCGTATCAGGATTGTTATTTATACTGGCCAATGATGGCGCAAACGCTTGCCCTTACGTATAAGTTCATCGCGTTGGCATCGGCCTGGCTTGTCGGCAATGTGAGTACCAACGCTAGTGGTGCGCAATCGGTGACAGACTGGAACCTGGTTTTCTATTTTTACGAATGTCTACAATTTTTCCTGCTCATACTCGCCTATTTTCTTTGTTACTGGTTTAGCCTGGCGAACGGACTTAAGCGCCAGCCGGCCGCAGTGGTGGTCTCGATTTTATTTGTATTCAACAATGCATTGGCATCCACACTCAAATACAATCAGGTGAATCTCTGGGTTCTAAACCTTTCATTGCTTGCCATCTTGCTTGTAGATCGGTATCCACTGTTAGCAGGGTTAGCAGTGGCGCTCGGTGGACATCTTAAATTATATCCCTTTATTTTACTTGCGCCTTGGACTTTGACTAAGCAATGGCGAGCCTTAACCAGTGCACTAATTAGTATGGGGATTATTGTATTATTTCAGACGCAAGGGGGACAAACATGGACAATTTGGCAACATTTTTTTGATTTCGCCCGCACTTATTCACGCGACGGCTTCTTTTTTCGCGATAGCAGCCTAGATGGGATTGTTCACAATAGCTTCCAGTTTGCAACTATCTTGACACATGGCCGGATCAGCCTTGATTTAGCCACGATCAATCAAATTGCCAATGGGGCGATAATGCTCGTCTTCGGCTGGTTTGCGGTTCGTTTTGTCCGGCGCCAAAAGATCTATGCCACTATATGCCATGCAAACAATCTTGCCGATGCAAAAATAGAAGCAGCCCGCAATCTAGGTTTCAGCCATGCGATGGATGCGCTGATCCTGGCGCTCATTGTTTCACCGATTGTGTGGGAGCACCATTACGTGTTGGCCTTACCTATTGTATTGTGGGCTGTCGCTCACTATGGCAACCACTATCCGTGGCAGATCGGCGCCAGTGCTTTTTTGATGTGGGTGTTACCCACCTTTGATGTTTTTCCGTTAAGCTACCACCGGGTAATGGGTCTGGTTATATTGCTTTATGTAACGGCGCCCGACCCTTTATGCAATCCATGGTTAGCCACCAATCTACCGGGTGCGATGGGGCTTGCTCAACTTAATTTACATAATTCACTGAATCCATCCAAAGCCGTAGTGGGGCAAGATTAGATCTATGAACTCGCCAAAAGTCAGTGTTGTAATTCCCGCGTATAAACAGGCAGAATATCTAGGCAGCACGATCCAAAGTGTGCTCGATCAGACTTATACAAATTTTGAGGTGATTGTTGT
>DAOTTR010000333.1:0-1907 GCA_034437715.1 Caldilineaceae bacterium | reverse complement strand
AAAAATTTTTCGCCCGTATCCGGCGACTCTAACCATAACAAGTACTCGCCCGTCGCCGAGACAAAGGCCGTCCAGTCGTAGACAATCGCGTCCTCCGCCAGGTATACCTCGCGTTCCAGCTGGCGAATGGCAACCGCCTTTGTTAACAGATGACCGTCGCCATAGTTGGTAAAGGCCGTGTAAAAAATATGTAAGGCTTATCTACTATTGGCAAATATTTTACTACCCACAAATAAATCTGCGGTCAATTTTGCGTAACCTGGCTGGATAGATTTCGTTTATAAGCGCGGGCACGTTGAAAATGAACCTGGCCAGCGCGGTACGATGGGAGCAGTTTAGAATGCTCCCGTCGCGTGACTGAATTAATTTGTTGCTATTTGATTAAGCCGGGCAAGGGCCGGTGGAATTGCGGATGAGCAATTCGCAGTCGACATAACGTTGGGCAGAAGGGGCGTTGTTTTCAATCGCGGCGATCAAAATCTCGGTAGCCACCTCGGCCATCTCGGCATAGGGCACGCGCAGCGTTGTAAGCGCAGGAAACACATGCTGGGCTTCGGGTGAATCATTCGTGCCGATCACCGAAACCGCGTCTGGCACGGCAATATTGGCCTGGCGTAGCGCGCGCAGAATACCGATTGCCATCAAATCGTTGGCTGCATAGTAGGCGGTGGGGGCATCCTCGCCCAGTTGTAGCATCCGCTGGACAGATTTATAACCGCCCTCCTCGGCAAAGTAGGCATAATCAATCCACGCGGAACGATGACGCAAGCCAGCCCCATTCATTGCCAGAGTGTAGCCCTGCAAACGCTCGCCGGTGACAGCTACTTCGGGGTCACCCCCCACAAATGCAATGCGCTGGTGGCCGAGTTCGATCAAGTGTTCAACGGCGATGCGTGTGTAGCGAGCATTGTCGGCGTCCACCCAAGGCACATTGGCATAATTGGCAGGCGGACGTCCGATCAAGACGAAAGGGGTCGTTTGCCGGCGCAGCGCGCCCACGGTGTCCACATCCAACCGGTTGCTTAAGACCAGAATTCCATCGGCCTGGCGTGAACCCAAGATTTGAAAGGTCTGGGTAATATTGTCTTCATGGCTATTGCTACCCCCGACCAAGACGCGAAAACCGTGCGCGTATGCCACCGTCAGCAGACCGCGCATTACTTGGGGAAAGAAACAATCTTCAAAGTAGCCAGGAAAAATGTGCGGAACGATCACAGCAATGGTGTTGGTGCGCTGCACACTAAGCGAGCGCGCAATCGCATTGGGCTGAAAGTCCAATTCTTGGGCTGCGATCAAGACGCGATGGCGTGTCCGTTCGCTAATTTTAGCCTGGCCAGAAAAAGTACGGCTGACGGTACTCGGGTTTACGCCGGCGCGGGCGGCCACATCGCGGATGGTTGTCATAAGTGGTAAGTTCAGCTAGAATGAAAGAAATGGCACAAAAAAAGCGATTGCATCTTGTCTGCAACCGCTTGCGATTATATAGGATTCAGATCAATTGTCAAATGATAGGTAAAGCAGGAAAACGGGATACAGGAAACGGGATACAGGAAACGGGAAACGGCAGTTCACTGTTTTCCTGTATCCCGTTTCCTGTATCCCGTTTTCCGTTTCCCGTTTTCCGTTTCCTGTACTTACGGCCCATGTTTTGCTGTAATCAGCACCCAGTAACGACCGTTGGCATTTTCTGCATAGCCAATGCCATACTCATTCTGCTCGGCATAAAACGTTTCTTCCCCCATGATATGGGGTCGATGGCCGGCCGATTTGCTCCAAGCCGCCCACACATCGGCAGCAGTGGGGTAATTCAGGGCAATCGATTCAACATTATTGCCGTTATCCGGGTAGTAGCTGGGCAAGAGATAGCCAGCGCTTTCCACCAGGTAATTGGCCATATAACCTTCGGG
>DAOTTR010000332.1:0-5967 GCA_034437715.1 Caldilineaceae bacterium | reverse complement strand
ACAATGCCCAGCGTCACCAGCCGGTTGACAAAGGTGCTCTGCGGTTGCTTCAAGCGCAATTCCACGGTGTAGTCATCCACGGCGACCGCTTCCTGCAACACGGTCACGTCGGTCAGGCCCCCGCTTTCGGCGGCCTTGGTAAAGGTGAAGACAACATCGTTGGCGGTCAACCCTGTGCCATCGGAAAATTGCACATCCTGACGAAGCTTGATCGTCCAGGTCAGGCGATCTTCGCTGACAGTGTAGCTTTCGGCCAGATCATTGACCAAGTTGAGGTTTTCGTCACGGCGCAAGAGTGTGCTTTGGAAGAGGGGTGAACCATAACGACCCCAGCCCAATGTCGGGTCATAGCCTTCATCGGGCTCGCCACCAATCGCCAGAATCAATTCGCGGCCAGCTTCTGGGCTAGACGTTACGGTGCTGGTCGTGGCTGCGGACGGTGCGGCCACGGGAGCTGCGCAACCAGCCACAACCAGGCCAATTACCAACAAAATGAGTAGCCGACTCGTTCGATTCCTTTTGCCTGTGCTATCTCCTGCCTGATATACCATCGCTAATCTTCTCCCGATTGATTTTTGTACAGCAAAGACTATTGCGACAATTTGCAATAGCAAACTATAGCAATTATATAGAATTTGCTCGATATGTCAATGTACAAAAAGTGATCAGTTTTCGTGTAACAGATGGGGAAAGGACGAATCGGCCTGACAATGGGCGCAGAGACCGGTCAGGACAAGATGATTGGCATCAATCGTAAATCCGTAGCGCTGTTGGATCTCGATCTGTAAAGCAGCCAGCGCGTGGGAATCGATCTCGATCTCTTGATGGCAGGCGCGGCAAAGCAAATGATGATGGGGTGATCGCCCGGCAATTTCATAGAAGACCTCGCCCGGCGCGACTTCGGCTTTGACAATCAAGCCCATAGTAAGCAGAAAATGCAGGGAGCGATAAACTGTGGCCTGGTTGATCGCGGGCGCACGTCGTTGGACGCGCGCCATAATTTCGTGCAGGGTTGTGTGGCCCCCACTCTCACAAATCGCATCCATCATAATCTGGCGCTGCAGGGTCATGCGATAGCCCCGTTCGCGCAAAAATGCGGCGTAATCCCAAGTGTTATGACTCACAAAGAAGCTCCTGTTTTCTAGATACGCCCCAAGTGTAGCGCAAACAGCGACAGGGGTCAAAGAAATCGGGAAACGGCCAGCCACTAGTCCAGTTGGGCGTAGATACCACGGCAGTTAATCAGGCGCGTTTACGCGTCTACATCAGGGTAAACGTAGGGTGCCTTATTTAGGGTGGATTTCACTTTTTTGGGAAGTGTGCCGGGGACGCGCGGGGTGCAGTTTGTCAAACCGGTATGGTAGTCGCGCGTCCCCGGCACACGTTGCGCGCTCGTTCTAAAATTTACCCTCAACTTGAAATGCACCTCCTTATTTACGCCGGGATCTACTAGGCATTACCTAGGCTGGCGATGTTCTTGCCAATAATGACAGGTTTTGGCCAGGGCAGTGATATGGACCAAACTATGCCTTGCGCGCCCAATACCAAACCGCGGGCACCGCCAGCACGGTCAGCAACACGCCAGCGCCGACTACGACGCCTGGCAGTGTGGTAATCGGATTTTGCCACACATTGGGCGCAATGGCGACATGGTTGCTGGGCGCGGCGATATCCACAGTCGTTTGGGTAAGTGCATCATCCAAGCCGCGCCGCCGTACATAGACCGCCACATCCCACAGCCCCGCCAAATTCTGGTATGCGCCTTCGGCAGCAAAGAGGCCACCCCCTAGGTCTGCCAAATCCAGCGTAGCCTGTCCCAATTCGGCAGTTTGATGCACAAATCGCAAACGCGCCAATTGTACCTCACCAATCGGCGAACCATCGACATGGGACAGATGAATGGCATAGCGATTCACGCCCACCTGATTGGGCGTGATCTGCAAATGAATCGAAAGATCATCGGCGGTGAGCACAGTCTGGAACAAACCTGGGGGCGCGTCAGCAGACGCGGCGAGAGGGACAGCAGGCACAGGCGTTTGAACCAGCATGGCTACGACCCCCATCAACCCCAACCCGACAAGCGATTCACCGCCAACTTGACGCAAGAAACGACCATAGTCGGTACCCACCCAGCCCGGCGCGGCGGGCATATTGGATGGGTTGCGCGCCAATTGGTGATTACGCAGCGCAATCAGCATGGCCAGCCCGACAAAGCCAAGCTTGGTCAGCAACAACCAGCCATAGGTGCTATCCCACAGCGAACGCCAAGTGCGCAATTGTACCAAGGTACTAAAGACCCCGGTACAGAGCAACACAAAAACAGCAATACTAGCCAGCAAGGAAAATGCGTGGATCACCTGGCGGAGCAGGGCTTGCTCGGTGCCGGTCGATTGTTTACGCAATTGCCAGAGCAGCCAAAGCAGCGCCAACAATCCACCAAACCAAATAGCCGCAGCAACGAGATGCACAAAGTCCACTAGGATCGCCCAGACGCTGCCTGGCACCGCGGCGGCATGGCTTACCAGTGGAAAGGTGAGCAGGACGCCCAGGCTCAACAACAGCGCGCCGCGCTGCACCAGAGTGCGCCGCTGATAGAGATGCAGTGTGGTGGCAATTGCCAAGAGCAGTAAAAGCACGGTCAGCATTTGCCGGACAAGGATGAGGCTGCCCAGGCGTGTGCGAAAGAAGAGGTCCATGGAAGCACCGCCTGCGCCACTCCCCCCCAGCGTCATCACCTGCGCCACGACCTGAAGCCAGCCGCCGATAAACAGCACACCAATCCCAACTATCAAGCCAATTCGTACGCTGTGTTCTACGGCAGCAATGAAACTTGCATTTGTGGGCGCAGCAGTGGTTGTCTGTGCCGGGCCAGTTTGTGCAGCCAGTGCAAGCTGTTGAAAGGCCAGCAGCCCAGCCAAAAACATTGCACCCAACAATGCCAACAACCGGCTGATCGTTTTGAGCGGGGTGGGCAACTCACCCCACGCCGCACCGTCCACTGTGCCTGCGACTGTGCCCGCAACTGTAGCAGCAGTGCCAGCCGGTCGTGAACCATCGGCATTGAGCAGTGTTAAGGGAAAGGAGCCAATCCACTCGTGGCCATCGGCGCGCGAAAGCGTGCGCCAGACCACGGTATAAATGCCGGGCAGCAATTCGGTGATAGAAAGGGTTAGATGCATGGCATCAGCAGGATCGACAACGGAGGCACCGCTGCCAATCGCGTTGCCCTGGGCATCGATAACATGGGCCCTGCTGAACTGCGGTTCGAGTGGTTCGCTAAACCACATCTCGATGGTCGCTGGAGAAAGCGGCAGTTCGGTTCCAGCCGCGGGCAGCGAACGGACAAGCAACGCATGGGCCTGGAGTGTGCCACCAGTTGCTAACAGCCATAGGAACAGGCTCAGCACCCCCCAAGCAGCCAAGTGGCGGAATGATCGATATGTGTCCATGATTCCTTCGATTCCTACTTTCGCATCCGGCTACACTGTAATGTAGGTTATGATCGGTAGTAAAGACTAGTACACGACGGCGTAAATAGACCAATGGTAGTCCAGTGAGACAGTGAGACAGTGAGACAGCCACTGACTCACTGTCCTACTGAACGACTGTCTTACTTAGACGCTTTCAAAGAAATAAGTATCCAGCGCTTGCCAAACAAAATCATGCGCAGGGGCGGCCGCGCAGCCAGCCCGCGTTTGGCTCGCTACGAACGGGCGGCTGCAAGCCGCCCCTACTGGATACTTATTTCTTTGCAATGGCCTTAGGCCGCTCTGTACTAGTAGATCCCGGCGTAAATAAGGCATCCTACTTTGACCATGATGTACATGAGTAAACGTGCCTGATTGACTGCCGTGGTATCTACGCCCAACTGTACTAGTCTTTGTGGGCTTGAGGGAAAGACTAAACTCTTTACTACCGTCTACTCCCGCATCATTTCGGTTACAGCGCACGATGGCGACAGGAATGAATTGTAAGGTGCAGGTTACGACCCCTGGAGAGGTTGGCAACCTGCACCTCCAGATAACACGACAGCTAACACGACAGCTAACACGAAACGAACGCTGAACGGTCACGCGTCTACGGGATTAGAGACGCCGCCGCCGTACGACGATGACACCCAAGGCCAAAGCCAAGGGTGCCGCGCCACCCAGACAAGGCAGATTGGACGTTGGCGCAGGCGGCACAGTTGGCTCCTGTGCTAGCGTAGGTGTGGCTGGCACAGGAACAGTAGCGATCGGCGCGGGCGTTGCGCGTTGTGCAGGCATATCGCTCACGCTATTCGTTACCGTCAGCGTATCCAGCGTATCCGTTACAGCCACCGTGTCCGTGATCACCGTTGACGCAGTGCTCTCCACAGTAAAGGTAAACTCACCCGCCCCCGCATGCCCATCTTCTGCGGAAAGCGCACGCCAGCGGACCGTGTAGACGCCCGCGGCCAGCGCGGGGGCAAGGGATACGCGCATCAATTTGCGATCATCGTCGTCAATCGTTGTGTCATCCAGATCGACGCGCGTCCCATCGGTGTCGGCAACTTCAATGCGATTCGCGCCTTGCCGCCGGAATACTTCTTGGGTGAACCAGATACGCACCTGGGTTGGTGCGGCGTCTAACACAGCATCGGCGGCGGGTTCCGAACGCGCATAGTCGGCATGACCCACGGCGATACGCATCCCACCATTCAGAGCCAAGCAGAGGGATACCACGATCAAGAAAGTCAGGGTGAGTTTACGCATAGGTCAACTTAGCCTCCAGAGCTATCTGTGCTATCGTCGCCTTCTTCTGCATCTTCGGTTGCGTCCTCGTCACCATGATCGTCGGCATCCTCATCGCCAGTGCCCAGCATCTCGCCCAGCCAATGTTCGGCAGCGTGCGAGAAATCATGTTGCAATTCGTGGGTTTGGGTCGCCAATGGTGCGGCGACTTCTACATCATCATTGGTCAAGGCGGTTGCCAACTCAGTCAAGACATGGGTCAAGGTCACGGCTTCGGTGGCCATGCTTTCGGGCCAATCTACGGTCGAGAGCAAACGGGCAACGCGCGTAACCTTGCCTGCATCACCCGCCTCGATCACGCCTTCTTCGTTGAAGCGCACATCTAGATCGTGCAGACCAGCCGTGTCCAACAGATAGACCGCGGTTGTCACGCGATTCAGTTGACCGGTGGCGGCAGCGGCAGCGGAAACGGTAATTTCACCCAGCCAATGTTCGGCAGCATGCGAGAAATCATGTTGCACTTCGTGGGTTTGGGTCGCCAGTGGCGCGGCGGTTGCCACATCATCCGTCAACGCGCTTGCCAACTCAGTTAAAACATTGGTCAAGGTCACAGCGTCAGTGGCCAGCGTTTCAGGCCAATCCACGGTCGAGAGCAAGCGCGCTACGCGCGTAACCTTGCCTGCATCACCCGCCTCGATCACACCTTCTTCGTTGAGGCGCACATCCAGATCGTGCAGACCAGCCGTGTCCAGCAGGTAAACGGCGGTGGTAACTTGGTTGGCCAGCGCCGCCGGCACAGCGGCTAGTTCGTCAACCTGTGCCTGGAGCGCGTCAATCCGGGCTTGTAGAGCTTGCAAGGTTGGCGCAGTCGCGTCGGTAGCGGCTTGGGTTTCGGCTGGCGTTTCTTCTTCGGCAACCGGCGTAGGCGTCGCGGTATCGGCCAGCGGCGCGGCAAGGATAAGCGGCGGCTGAAAGAATAGGCAACTGCCGAATAACAAAATCAAGGCAAAGGAAAGTCTCTTTGTCATCACTTTTTTCTCCTTAGGGTCTGTCCAGAAATAAAGTAGCTAATTTACGTGATGTTACCCGAGTAAATCTGTCTAAAATCATCCATGTTATTCTTGGACAGACACTTATAGGGTCTGTCCAGAAATAATCTATTGAATTTATTGTGTTTTCGAAACAAGATTCGGATGAATGGTATAGTTCCACTCACCGTGCCAAGAATCAGGTTCTAAGTTAACATTTTCGAATT
>DAOTTR010000331.1:0-26414 GCA_034437715.1 Caldilineaceae bacterium | reverse complement strand
TCTTTGTAAAAACTACCGGTCACGAATTGCGCAAATTTCACGAATGGTCAAGGAAAAATTCGGTTTATTCGGTTCATTCGTGACTAAGCTTTTTAAGAACTTTCTATACTTTACTTAACAAGTGAAAGGAGTCATATACTATGCAAAAAGTCGCATTGATTACCGGAGCCAGCCGTGGGCTGGGCCAACTGCTCGCCAGCTTTCTGGCCGCACAGAACTTTGATTTGATTCTGACCGCCAGAGGCGAAACCGCCCTGATCGCCGCGGCGAGCGACCTGCAACGTTTCTCTGGCAAAATTACCGTTCTCGCCGGCGATGTCAGCGATGGCGCACACCAGCAGCGGCTGGCAGCGGCGGTCGCGCAGCATGGCCGCCTCGATCTGCTGATCAACAACGCATCGATCCTGGGGCCAAGTCCCCTGCCGCCGTTGGCAACTTATCCACTAGAGGCATTGGAACACGTTTTTGCGGTGAATGTTCTGGCCCCGCTGGGCTTGGTGCAACAATTGTTGCCCTGGCTCAAACAAACACAAGGCACGGTCGTCAATATCTCCAGTGACGCGGCGGTGGGCGGCTATGCAGGTTGGGGTGGCTATGGCGCAAGCAAAGCCGCGCTTGATCTGGTCAGCTTGACCTTGGCCCATGAATTAAACAATGAATTGAATGACGAGAATGTGGCTGTTATCAGCGTCGATCCGGGTGACATGCGCACGCAGATGCATCAAGCGGCCTTTCCCGGCACAGATATTAGCGACCGCCCCCTGCCCGAAGCGACATTACCCTTCTGGGCCTGGCTGCTGGCACAAAAACCGCTGTCGATCAATGGCCAGCGCTTTCAGGCCCAGGCCGAAATTTGGACGGTCAAGCCCTAAACACGTCATAAACATAAAGGAAACAACATAAAGGAAACGTATGATGAGTGAAACAAGCATTCAGCAACCGCCAAAGCCGATTTACCGCATCGACAAATTTCAGGTGCCCGCAGCCGCGCGCGCCGAACTCTTGCAAAATTTGCAGCGTACGCACAAGGTCATCCAAGCGCAACCCGGCTTTATCCAGGACTTCATCTTTGAACAAATCAGTGGCCCTGGCACCTTTAATTTTATCACGATGGTCGTCCGGGAGAGCGCAGATGCACTAAACGCGGCCAAGCAAAGGGTCACGGCGCACCATGCGGCCACGGGCTTCAACCCACACGAACTGTTCGCGCGGCTGGGCATCCAGGCCGATATTGCAAACTATACAGCGATCGAGGCCCAACATGCAACGCAATGACCTATTTTTCGACCGGCCTCCGGCCCTCCAAGCAACCATGCCGCCCGAAGCGCGCCATCTCCAACGCGACGAGGTACGCTTGTTGGTGACGACAGCCCATGAAGATAGACCGAGACATACACACAGCACCTTTAGCGAGCTCGCCACCTTTCTCGACGCCGGTGATCTGGTGGTGGTTAATCGCAGTGCCACATTGCCGGCTAGCCTGCCGGTGATGGGGGCGCAAGGGAGTTTTCTGCTCAACCTATCCACCCAGTATGGCGACGGCATTTGGTTGACTGAGCCCCGCTGGAGCAGCAGCGAACCTGGGCCGCTGCCATTGACAGCGGGCGATCATATCTCGGTTGGTGGGGCGGACCTGCAACTGATTGCCCCCTATCCTGCTCTGCCGCGCCTGTGGTTTGTCCACACCGACGCCGACCTGTGCGCGATCATGGCGGCCCAGGGGCAACCGATCCGTTATGGTTATGTCACAGAGCGCTATCCACTGGCCGCCTACCAGACGATCTTTGCCAAGGTGCCCGGCAGTGCCGAAATGCCCTCGGCTGGGCGCCCCTTTACCCAGCGCACGCTTGCATCGCTACAGCAACGCGGGATTCGCATGGCGGGCATTACCTTGCACACTGGCGTGTCTAGCTTGGAGATCGAGACAGAACAGGTGGAAGCACAGCCCATGTATGCCGAACCGTTTCATGTACCAGTCGCCACGGCGCGCTTGATCAATGCCACGCACCAAGCCGGTCAGCGCGTGATCGCGGTGGGCACGACGGTGGTGCGCGCCCTTGAATCAGCCTGGGATGGCAGCAAAGTTTGTCCGGCGCGCGGTTTCACGCGCCTGTTTATCCACCCCGAACGGGGCGTGCATGTGGTCGATGGATTGATTACCGGTCTGCATGATCCGCTGGCGAGTCACCTGGCGATGCTCTATGCCATTGCTGGGCGCGAGACCATTCAGGAGAGCTATCGCGAAGCGGTAGCCCACGGTTATCTCTGGCATGAATTTGGCGACAGCCATTTGATCCTGAATGGATAACGGGGCTTTCAAAGAAATAAGTATCCAGCGCTTGCCAAACAAAATCATTTGTAGGGGCGGCCGCGCAGCCGCCCCGCGTTTGGCTCGTTGCGAACGGGCGGCTGCAAGCCGCCCCTACTTTATTCTTTGAAATGGCCTAAGTTTCGGAGAACGGAAGTTACACCTAGGATGTTATGCGGAATAAGAAATCATGTGGCGTAGGGGCATGAGGTGGGCGGCGGCGAAATTGGTTCCTCTGGAAAAGACTTATTCGCCGCCACCTCGTGCCCGTACTGGCTATCTGGAAACCTATAGGGGCTGCGCGACCCTACAGGTCTAACCAAGTGTATAATGCGGCAAAAGTTGAGCTTGGCGCGCAGAAACGGCGAGAAAGCGATCCAGTCTTTCCCGCCGTTTTTGGCGTTTTTGCGAAACGGGTGTAAGCTACCAATCTGGATTTTTCGTGTTCTTCCGTCAATCGTTCGCTTATTTTATGATCACCAATAAATCTACCGAACCGTACCTTCCCGAAGATCTGCCTCGCGTTGCCGTCGCTACCCCAGCTTCCAGCGCGAGCCGCATTTTACGTTGGCTCTTGACGATTGGGATTCTGGTGTTGGTGCTGGCCGCGATCCTGAGCAATGGGTTGACCACGGGTGGGGGGCGCATCTTTTTGGCCCAGCGCTTCCAGACCTTTGTCACGATTTTTCTGGGCATCTTTATCGAAGCCGCGCCGTTTCTGCTGGTTGGCTCGGTGGTTTCTGGCGCAATTGCCGTCTTTGTTAATCAAGATTTTATCGACCGTTATCTGCCCCGGCGTGCCCTGCCAGCGGCCCTGGCCGGTGCGGCGCTTGGCCTTTTATTCCCCGTCTGCGAATGTGGCGTGGTGCCGGTCACGCGGCGGCTCTATGAAAAGGGATTGCCCATGTCGGTCGGCATCGCTTTTTTGCTGGCGGCACCGGTGGTCAATCCGGTGGTGTTGATCAGCACCTATGCCGCGTTTGGCTGGGGGCCGGTGTTGTGGGGACGCGTTGGCTTTAGTTTTCTGGTCGCCACCGTCATCGGCTTGATCTTTCATCTGGCCCAACCGCGCGCGGTGCTGCTCCCCCAAGTCAACGCCGCGCATGATGAAGCCTGTCACCACCATGGTCACGCCGAACCAGCAACACAATTGGGATTGGGCACGCGCTTTCAACAGGCGTTGATGACAGCCGGCGATGATTTTCTGGATATGGCGCGCTACTTGATTCTGGGGTCGCTGCTGGCCGCGGCGATGCAGACCATTGTGCCCCAGACTGCGCTGCTGGCGATTGGCCAGGGGCCGGTACTCTCGGTTTTGGGGATGCAGGCCTTGGCCTTTGTACTCTCGGTCTGTTCGACGGTGGATGCCTTTCTGGCGCTGGCCTTTAGCAGTGCCTTCACCACCGGCAGTATTATCAGCTTTCTCACCTTTGGGCCGATGGTCGATATTAAAAGCTCGCTCATGTTCCTGGGCATCTTTCAACGGCGGGTTGTGCTCTATCTGATCGTGCTGCCGTTCCTGCTCACGCTCTTGATCGGCATCTTCTGGAATTTGAATATTGGGGTCTAACCAGAGTTATTTATGCAATCTACGCGCCTACAAAATACGCTCAAAGCGTTACTACTGATCGCGCTGGGGCTTTTTCTCTATAGCCGCATTGCCAATGGTACGCTCTTCTATTACATCAACGAACGCTTTATGGGCTTCACCATTGTAGCCGTCTTTGGCCTGCTGATCGTTGGCCTGAGTTATCGGTATAGCAACGCACAAACGAACGCACCGCAAGACCATGCAGGGCATAGCCATGCGATCTCTTGGCGCGGCGCGCTGATCGTCGTATTGCCAATTGCGCTGGGTATTTTAACACCACCGCAGCCGCTCGGGGTTGCGGCGCTGGCCAACCGCGAAATGGATCTGGGCATGAACAATGCCAACCAAAGTCTGGCCAGCAACAACGCTATTGTGCGGCCGCGCGAAAAAGCCAGCATCGATAAAAATATTCTCGATTGGTGGCGCGACTTTCGCACCGTGCCGCATGCCAATCAGGCGCTGGCCGGCCAGGAAGTCAAGGTTATCGGCTTTGTCTACAAGGATGACCGCTACGGCGACGATGTATTTATGCTGATTCGCTTTACAGTCAGTTGCTGTGTCGCCGATGCCAGCGTGGTTGGTATGTTGGTACAATCTTCGGCTCACCAAAGCCTGCAAGATGATATGTGGGTCGAAGTGACGGGTACCTTTGTCGCCAGCCAATTGGAGAACTGGACGCTGCCCATTGTCGCCGCGCAACAGATTACCCAGATTGATGTTCCCAGTCAACCGTATCTTTACCCATGAGCAGCGCTGTATTCACGGGCAAACCGACCCACCACTTTGACCGCGCCGTTGGCATAACCATTGTGCTCGTCCTGCTGGCGATTGGGCTAGTGATCTGGCGCGGCGATCAAATTCAATTACGCATTGAGGCCATCACCCCCAGCGCTGACACCACCAATGTGCCAACGCGCACCCATCTACAAATTCGCTTTGATCAGCCGGTAGCCCAGCCTGCGACCAATGAATTTTTGACCTTCACGCCACCGCTCACAGGTTCCCTTCAGGTCAACGATCATCTGTTGACCTTTATTCCGGCCACCGCTTTGCAGCCCAACACCAATTACAGCGTGACGCTCCACCCTGGGTTGGTGGGGCAAAAAGGGGGCCGGCTGCGCGCGGCCCAAAGCTGGACCTTTCGCACTGGCGGTGTGCAGATCGCGTATTCAGCGCTTGACGACAACGGCAAAGAGCAGCTTTTTCTCGCGCCAGCCCAGCTAGAGGCAGACAGTGCCCAGGCCAGCGCGCCCCAACAACTCACACAGCTCAACAACAGCCTCTGGGAATTTGCCGTCGCCCCCGACAGCAGTCGTGTTGTTTTTTCGGCACTCAAAGAGGATGGCACCAGTGATCTATGGAGTATTAGCCCCGGCGACCAGCAGCCAACGCTGTTACTGGCCTGTCCCAATGCTGTGTGCAGCAGTGTCGCCTGGGCCGGCGATGGCCGGACGCTGGCCTTCAGCCGCCGCAACGCCACCCAATTTTCTGCCGCCGCGCTGAGTCCGCCACGCTTGTGGTTGCTAGACGTTGCCAGTGGTGAATCGTTTCCGGCCTTTACCGATGACCAAAAGCTGGCTTTCGAGCCACGCTGGTCGGCAGACGGGCAGTGGCTCAGCTATGTCTCACCGGATCTTGGTGGGGTGGGGGTCTATAACTTACAAAACGATCAAGAACAATTTTATGCCTCTACGACAGGCGAGGCGGCGATCTGGCATCCACAACGCAATGAAGTGATCGCCAGTTTCGCTGGGTTGTTGGGCGAAGACTATGTCACCCATTTGCAATTAATCGATCCGGTCAATGCAACCGAGATCGACCTGAGTGGGGCAGAAAATATTGTAGAGGATGGCTCGCCAGCTTGGTCGCCCGATGGCGAGTGGGTTGCCTTTCGACGCAAGGAATTTAACGGCTCCGGCGCCACACCGGGCAAGCAGCTCTGGCAGATGCGCGCCGATGGCAGCACAGCCGTTGCCCTCACCGCCGAAGCGGCCTTCGACTTTGGCCCGCCAGTCTGGTCCGCCGACGGACGGTATCTGCTATTTCACAAACTGCCGCTCAAAGGCCCCGATGTCAACTTTTCGGTATGGGTGATGGAAGTGGAAACTCGCCGCGCTTGGGAAGTTGCGAATCCTGGCCAGCGCCCCCAGTGGTTTCCGTAGAAGTGTAGCATCTCAACAGCGTCGCCAAGTTCCTGTTGAGATGCATCTATTTAACGGTTAGCTCAGGGGATCCCCCACGCGCCGGGATTGAGTAAGAGTTCATCATCAATGCGCAGGGCTGCGATGGCTTGGTAGAGATCGGGTGGCAACTGTGTCTCTACCGCTACGACATTATCTTGCACTTCTTCCACCGTGCGCACGCCCACCAGCACGCTACTAATTTGCCGATTAGCCAGCGCAAAGGCCAGCGCTGCCTGTGCCGCACTAATCCCCAGGCCAGAATCAGCGATCAACTGCCGGAACTGGCGCGAGCGGGCGCGCAAGGGTTCCAGATGATCGGGCAGATGATCGGCGCGCTCGGTCAGCGCGCCCTTGAGCAACACCGAGCGAATCATCACGCCCACATGATTGGTTTCAGCCAGCGGCAGAACATGATCACTCAACCGTTGGTCAAAGGCCGAGTAGGTCACTTGAATCACATCAAAGAGATCATAGGCCAGCGCGGCTGCGGGCAACGCCGCGCCGTAGAAGGAGCCGCCACGCCAACGTGTCAGGCCACGCTGTTGGGCTTCGGCAAAGATTTCGGCAATCGTCGCATGTTGCGCCAACACTTTTTCATCGACATTGTGAATCTGCCACACATCAACCGTATCGGTTTGCAACAAACGCAGGCTCGTCTCTAATTGCTCCAGCATGAGTTGGCGCAGGGCAGCCCCCGTCGGCACAGTGCCATCGGGCAAGTGGGTGGTGGCTTTGGTCGCCAAGACAACCTCATCGCGCCGCCCTTGCAAGGCGCGCCCCAACACCGCCTCGCTTTCGCCATAGCCGCGCGCCGTGTCGAGCAAAGTAATGCCCGCATCGATGGCCGTATGCACAATTTGGATCGCGGCCTCTTGCGGTGGGCGGCCATAATGGCCTGGCGCAACAATGCCATAGTCCATGCCTAATTCCACAGTACCCAGCGCTAACGCCGATACGCGCAAACCGGTACGTCCCAGGATGCGATAGTTCATCCCCTTACCTTCTTTCTTGAGCCATGAATCGTTAGTTATTTCAGCAACTAGTGGCAATTTTTGCCCGTTTGCGCCGAATCAAGCCTATGGTACCATAGGGGCGCGCACAATGCCAGCGCCCAACTTTGCCCAAAGCGGGCCGGCTTTTTTCGGCAGATCGAGCAGTTGCAAGTAGATTGACGGCACTGATCAGCCAGTGTATACTGTACCGACGGCCCTCGTACTATCATCTGGCATGCAGCAAACAGGTATAGGTGCAACCGACACAATGGACGCACCCGTCCGACATAAAGCAAGGAAAGACCGATTATGGAATATCGCAAACTAGGCAGAACTGATTTGCAAGTCAGTTCGATTGGTCTCGGCTGTGTCACCTTTGGCCGGGAGATCGATGAAGCGACTTCGTTTACCGTCATGGATCGCGCCATCGAGCATGGCATTACCCTGTTTGACACGGCGGAAGCCTATGCGCAGGGACGTTCGGAAGAGGTGGTGGGGGCTTGGCTCAAGCACCGTGGCAGTCGCGACAAAATTGTGCTAGCTACCAAGGCCTTGCCGCCCTATGGCGCACGGCTGCAAGAAACCGTGGAAAATAGCTTGCGCCGCCTCCAGACGGATGTGATCGATCTCTATCAGCTTCATGCCTGGGATGGCAAAACGCCATTGGAGGATACCTTTGCAGAATTGACGAAACTGGTTGACCAGGGCAAGGTGCGCTATGTCGGGTGCAGCAACTTTGCCGCGTGGCAACTGTGTAAAGCCCTCTGGAAGGCCGATGTTGGCGGTGCAGGACGGTTGGAATCGATCCAGCCAAACTATAATCTAGTGATTCGTGATATTGAAAAAGAGTTGCTGCCGCTCTGTGCCGATCAGGAGATCGGCGTGATCACCTATAGTCCACTGGGTGCGGGCTTCCTCACCGGCAAGCATCGCCGCGACGAAGCGCCGCCAGACGGATCGCGCTTTGCCATGATGCCCGGTCATCAGCCCATCTATTACCATGAGACAGGCTGGCGTGTGATGGAAGGTCTGCGCAGCGTAGTCGAGGAAACCGGCCATAGTATGAGCGATCTGGCGTTAGCCTGGGTGATTGGACAGCCAGGGGTTACGTCGGTGTTGGTGGGCGCGCGCAAGATCGAACAGGTGGATCAAGCCTTTGCCGCCGAGCAAATGGGCTTAACCAGTGAGTTACGTGAGCGCTTAAATACCTTATAATCTATGCTGAATAAATTATGATCATTCGTCCCTTTCGCGAAGCCGACCGCGTTGCGATCAAAGAAATCACCGCCATTTGTTTTGAAGGCGTAGCCATTGATCACGCCATTGAACAACTTTATGGTCTGGTGGACGGTAAGGATTGGCGCACCCGCAAAGTGCGTCACATTGACGCTGACATCGCAGCCCATGCCGCTAGGATTTTTGTAGCCGAAGCAGATGAAATTGTGATCGGCTATATCACAACGCGCATCGATCAAGAGAGCAAAATTGGCAGCATTCCCAATCTGGGCGTGCTGCCAGCTCATCGCGGCGCAGGGATTGGTCGCCAATTGATCGAAACTGCTGTCGCCTATGCCAAGGCCCAAGGCATGATCCATTTGCGCATTGAAACGCTGGCCCACAACCCGATTGGCCAATATCTCTACCCCAGTTGCGGCTTCCAGGAAGTGGCGCGCCAGGTCCATTATGTGATGCCGCTGGAATAGGCGTTGTCAGCGGATTGGGGGAACAGATTGAACGGATTGTTTTCCTGCTCGTTCAATTCGCGCCTAAAATTCGCTGACAGACCCGCGCTTTTATCGACTGCGGCTCATACCGCCGCCTTGCCCGCCGATTCTGCCTGCGCGCGCTGAACGCTGAGACAGAAAATCCTTTGCCCATTATCTGGACACAGCAACAGTTGCGGAGATAGAACGCTTAGGGTAGCATGGAAGGAATCCAGAAAGATGGGGGTTATTGACATGCTCGGTGAATGAGGAACAGTTGGGGTCATAGTGGATCTACGGCAAGCACGCGTCGCTCTTGTGCATGATTGGTTGAACCAAATGGGCGGTGCGGAAAATGTATTAGAAGAGTTGGTTGCGCTTTTTCCCTCTACACCAGTCTACACCAGCATGTATGCGCCGCGCGCCATGCCGGACGCCTACCGCCGCTGGTCGATCCACACCAGCTTCATGCAGTGGTTGCCGGGCGTCACCACCCATCATCAAGCCTATTTGCCAATCTATCCGCTGGCCTTTACCGGCATGGATTTAAGCCAGTATGATCTGGTCTTGAGCAACAAAAGTGGCTTCTGTCACGGTGTGCAAGCGCACAACGGGAATGGCCGGAGCAATGGCCGCGGCGCGCTTCATGTTTGCTATTGCCTGACGCCCACGCGCTTTCTGTGGCTCTATGATCACTATCGCGAACGAGAGCAGATTGGCGGGGCAACACATACCATGCTGCAACCGGTGTTGCGCCTTTTGCGGCGGTGGGATTGGCTGGCGGCGCAGCGCGTCGATCACTTTGTGGCGATTAGCAGCACTGTGCAAAAGCGCATTCACAGTATTTACGGGCGCGAAAGTGTGGTGATCTACCCGCCGGTTAACACCACCTATTTTGCGCCCAATGGTGCCATCAACATAGGCGATTATTATCTGATTGTCAGCCGGTTGATTCCCTATAAGCGCATTGATATCGCGATTGAAGCCTTTAACCGCCTGCCCGATCAAAAATTGTTGATTGTAGGCGAAGGGCGCGACCGCGCGGCATTGGAAGCGCAGGCGGGGCCGAACATTCATTTTCTGGGCCGCCAGCCGCGCGAAAAAATTCTGGAACTATTGGGTGGTTGTAAAGCGTTTCTCTTTCCGGGGCTAGAAGATTTTGGCATTGCGCCCGTCGAAGCCATGAGTGTAGGGCGACCGGTGATTGCCTATGCCGGGGGTGGCGCGCTGGATACGGTGGTGCCGGGTGTGACAGGTGAACTCTTTACTCAGCAAACGGGTGACAGTTTATACACCACACTGGCCGGGTTCGACCCCACCGCCTACGATCCAGCCGCGGCGCGTGCCCAAGCGGAGCAGTTTAGCGTCCACCAATTTCGGCAAAAACTGTTGGATTTTCTACAACACGTACTGACCTGACCAAACAGCTTATGGAACTACACGAATATTGGCAAATTTATCGGCGTCGTTGGTGGCTGCCGCTGGTGCTGGTGCTGGCCGTCGCGCTGATTAGCGCCCTGCAATTACGCCCCTGGCAGACGCCACCGCCCAGCTATAGCGCTTCGTTGCGGCTCCTGGTTGGCGTGCTGCCCGCCACCGACGCCGATGTCACCAGCTACGATCCGCGCTACTATGCCTGGCAAACCAGCGAATATCTGGTCGATGACTTTACCGAAGTTCTGCGCAGCGATCTCTTTGCGCAAAAGGTGAGCCAGCGGCTATCCGAGCAAGGCATTACCGTTCCCGCAGGCCTTATTCAAGGCAGTTCAGCCACGGGCAGTTTGCATCGCATTCTCTCTGTAAGCCTGAGTTGGCCGGATCAACAAGAATTAGAGGCGATTACCGCCGCCGTCGTCGCCGAAGTAACCGAAAATGTACCTTTTTACTTTCGCCAGCTTGGCACCGAGAATTCCTTCGCTACCATTCTTGATGAGCCGCGGGTTGCCGCAATCGGGCCCAGTCTGCGCCAACGAATTGAGTTGCCGCTGCGCGTTGCCCTCGCCCTGGTTGCAGGTATCCTACTGGTCTTTCTGCTCGACTACGTAGATACCACCGTTCGCAACCGCCAGGAAATTGAAGCGTTGGGCATCCCCGTGCTAGGCGAAATTCCGCGCCATCGTCTGAAATCGTAGAGACGCAAGATTTTGCGTCTCTACTCACCACCGGCTACCTGATCTTCCCGCGCGCATAAATCGGCCACACGGCTTCGACCTGCCCTTTGCGTACAGCGACAATTTCGTCGTGCTCGTTGACACAGGGGCAAGGATGGACGGGCAACACCTGCACCCGTTCGCCGATTACCGGCTTCTTGTCACAGGCGGAGATATCAACATGGCCGTGCTCTTCCGAGAATTTGTAGAAATGGGCATCGGGATATTCGATGATGTAGCCAATGCTCGGCCCCTTGTCGATCTCCATAATCGAAGCACTCATGGTCTTGCTGCCACAGTCCAGTACGGCGCGGCCATCGGTGGGGCGACTGACAACGGTGGCGATTACGCGCAGGGCACACTGTTCAACCGTATGGCGGCCTGCCACGAGATGACCGTAGCCACCCACCGGATATTCACCGCTGCGATATTCGGTGAGTTCGGGTGTTTCATGCGCTTGCATGGCGTAGCGCGTGCTACCACCGCTAACAATTGGGTGGGCCAGGCCATGTTGATCAAAGAGGCTGAGCGTTTCTTGGAGCAGTGGGCGCGCGCCAGGGCTCGTAGGAAAGCCCATAATGCCGCGCAGTTCCAGGCCCGGCGCGCGATCGATCATTTGTGCGAGTTCCAATGTGCCCAGGGGCGATGTCGTGCCGGTGCGACTCTCACCGGTTTCCAGTTCGACGACGACACCGAGGGTTACGCCAGCACTGGTAGCCGCCGCGGAAAGCCCCTCGATGGTATAGGCCGAATCGGCAGAGACCGTCAAGCGTTGCGTGCGATGGGCAAGTGCCATCAGGCGATCGAGCTTTTGCTTGCCTATAATATTGTAGGGCAACAGAATATCCTGATTGATGCCGCCATTCACTATCACTTCCGCTTCGCCCAGCTTTTGACAGGTGAGCCCAATCGCGCCGCGCGCCATTTGCATGTGGGCAATCGCCAGTGTTTTGTGGGTTTTAATGTGTGGACGCAAACCGATGCCGTGTTGGTCATAATAGCGTTGGTAGCGGTCGAGGTTATCTTCCAGCGCATCCAGATCGAGGGTAAGAACAGGCGTATCGAGCTCATCAACATGCATTGCGCAGTCTCCTTTATAGTTGAGCATGGTTCATTTGTTAAAGCTGTCCGCAGTAGGGTCAATCATGGTTTCGGTTACCGCGTATGCATTCAAGTCCTGCACGGACAAACAGAAAAATTGTAACATAGAACAACCAAAATGCAGAGTAGCGCAAAAATGGCAGGCACGCCCCCAACCAACCCATTTCAGAGGGCGCGCCTATGGTTGGCACAGCTAGTTGCGCCACATCACCAGCAACAAGAGCGTTTCCAAGCCAAGCAAGCCCGCCAGCAGATAGAAACCAATCGGCAGCCCGATCAGATTGCCGACTGCGCCAGTCGCCAGTGGGCCCAGAAAGTAGCCCAATCCCCAGAACAAGTAATAGGCGCCCGAGATCGTCCCTTTGTGCGCGTCGGAAACGCATTCGTTCAGATAGGCCAGCGAGGCCACACAAAACAGCCCCAAGCCCAGCCCAACCAGCGTCAACGCCGCGTTGAGCCAAGGCTGTTGCAGCGTCGAAAACCAAGCCAAGCCAATAGCCGCCAATAACAGGCCAGCCACCATAACCCCTTGACGGCCTCGTTTGTCGGAGAAAGGGCCGGCCAGCAGTTGCGCTAGGCTGATGGCAATATAGAAGAGCGAGAAAAAGATACTGATGGCATCCTGATCAAAGTCTTTCGCAGCGAGTAGAAAGGCCGGGATAAGTGTGACTGCGACGCCATAGCCAGCGCCATAGAACGTAATCCCCAGCAATACAATCAGCGTTAGGCGGTTTGTTACGACCGTCAGGATGTTGCTCACATCAACTTGGGCGGCATTGAGCATTTGGGTGGGTCGCGGCTCCTCGACAAACAGATAAAGTATTAGCACGCCAACAAAGCTTAGGCCGGCGTAGAGCAGAAAAGCGGTGTTGGCCTGCGCGCCCAACTGGCGCAGCAGCATGCCCAACAGCGGGCCAACCGATAGGCCCAAATGGAAAGACGCATTGTAAAGGCCAATGGCGCGGCCTTTGGTGCTGGCATACTGAAGCGATAATAGCGCCGGGGCCAACGCCCAGATCGGCACCTCTCCCATGCCTTGCAAAAACCGGCCAAAGAAGATCAGCTTTGCAGTATCGGCCCCGTAGTAGAGCAAACCCGTTATGCCACAAAGCCCATAGCCCACCAATAGCGGCAATTTACAACCGACCTTATCGGCCAGCTTGCCCACTGGGATTTGGAGCAAAACATAGGAAAGGGCAAATGCCGCAGCCAAATAGCCAACTGCAGCAACCGAATGAGACAGGTCCATGATCTGCTGGGGCAGCAAAGCCACGATCATGCCAACCCCGACCATCAACAAAAACACGCTGACATTGAGTGCCAGCAAAGACTGATAACGGCGCATGTCGATCCTCCACCGTGTTAATTGATTCGATTACAGCGTTCGGTAGGGAGAAACACGCGACAAGCAGCACAACAAGCGCGCAGACGCGCCCGCTGTTGCCCAATACCTGGCAACAAAAGCAAACTTTGCAATTGTACAAAAGTGGGAAAATTCAAGCGCAACGGCGAGCAACCAAACCGACAGTCGCGTTCAAAACGCCTGTCGGCTGATCAAAAGCGCATGGACAAACCATTTGAAAGTCATACAAATAAGCCCGCTAGTACACGAGACACAATGTATGACTTTTAAGGGTTTTATCTATCAGTTGAAATTTCCACCGTGTGTTTCTCTGGAAACAACCGGCGAGAAGCGTGAGACACCTGATCCATAACGCTTCTCAACCCGTCCGAGATTTACACAGCGGGTGGCGGTGGAGCGGTAGATACAAAACTAGAAAAGCGCGACCAATCCATTGTTCTATCCTCGTAGGCCCTGCGATCCTGCGGAGCAGACGAAATTGTAGCATGACAAATTTCAACTGGCAAATGGCGACTGATTTAGCCTAAAACATACCTTGACCTTTGGCCATTCTACAGGTATGATTGCCCTATTCGACTGTTAGAGTCATAACGGTAACAAGAGATAATCCCAGCCCTAACAATTAAGGAGGAACCCATGCCAATTTCTGACAAATCTTGTCTACAATATAGTTTGACGGAGCAAGAACGCAAACAGTTTGACGAGCAGGGCTACTTTATGATCGAAAACGCCCTCTCACCCGAACAGGTAGCGATATTGACCCAATCGACCGATCGCATCTATGCCGCCAAGGTTGCCGAAGGCCACAACCCAACCACGGCGCTCTTCTACCCCAACTTTATTCCCGATGATACGCTCTTTCAAGATCTGGTGGATTATGAGAAAGTGCTGCCCAAGGTGTGGGACATTCTGGGCTGGAATATCTATCTCTATCACGCCCACCTGATTGTGACGCCACCCAACGAGCAAGCGCCTGATGCGAAGACCTTTGGCTGGCACCAGGATAGCGGTCGTACCAATGTCGAACTGGAAGGTGATCCGCGCGCTCGTCTTTCGCTCAAGGTGGCCTATTTTCTCTCTGATACCAGTGAGCCAGGGCGCGGTAATTTTTGGGTCGTGCCGGGCAGTCATCTATGGAACACCATGGACAAGCCCACCGATGGCGTAGGTCAACCGGACGGTGCAATTCCGGTGTTGGCTAAGCCGGGCACAGTGGTCTTCTTTGATCGCCGCATTTGGCACGCGGGCACACCCAATTGGTCTACCCATACACGCAAAGTACTCTTCTATGGCTATGGCTACCGCTGGATTCGTACCAAAGATGACATGACTGTGCAAAGCCTGTGGGCGACAAGCGACCCAATCCGCCGCCAACTGTTGGGGTGGAGCAGTAACGCCAATGGCTACTATTCCCCACGCGATGAAGATGTGCCGTTGCGTGTCTGGCTGCGCGAGCAACAATCGGCGGTTGCCGCATAACCGATCCGGCGCAGTGGGCACTTATGTGCCGCTCCCCGCTGGCTGCCCGCTGAGCTACCAATCCATTCAACCCTATAGGAGTAATGATGCTAAAAGAAGCAGAAGCGATTCGTGAACAACTCGTGGCCTGGCGACGGGATATCCATGCCCACCCAGAATTGGGCTTTCAAGAGCATCGCACGGCGCGCTTGGTGGCCGATACGTTGGCAGGCTTTGGCATTGAGGCCCAAACTGGCATTGCTAAAACCGGTGTGGTCGGCTACTTGGGTGACGGTCTGCCGGTAATCGGCATTCGCGCCGACATGGATGCGCTGCCGATTATCGAAGCCAATGACGTGGCCTATGTTTCCCAGACCAGCGGGGCCATGCACGCCTGTGGTCATGATGCGCATACGGCTATGCTGTTGGGCGTCGCCAAGCTCTTGTCCGAGATGCCGGATCGCCCCGCCGGCACGATCCGCTTTCTCTTTCAGCCCAGCGAAGAAGCCAGCGACATCGAGAATAAATCGGGCGGCATTCGCATGGTAGAAGAAAAAGCCCTGGACGATTTGGACGCGGTCATCGCGCTGCATGTCGCCAGTGATCAACCCGCGGGCACGATCATGATCAGCGATGGCTATATCACCGCCGCCGAAGATTCATTCTTCATCACGCTGACCGGCACCGGCGGCCACGGCGCGTATCCGCATCAGACCATTGATCCAACCTTTATTTTGGCCCAAGTGCTCAATTCGATCAACGGCATCCGCGCGCGACGCATCGACCCGACCAAAGCCGCCACGATCTCGATTGGCACGATCCATGCGGGTACGGCCACCAATATTATCCCGGCCAAAATCGAAATTAGCGGCACAATCCGCACCTTTGATGAAGAGACCCGCGCCCTGGTCAAGCGTGAGTTGGACAGTGTGTTACACGTTGCTCGCGCGCTGGGTGGCGATTACACGCTGCACATCCGCACGGGCTATCCGTCCACCTATAACGCGCCCGCCGTGGCAAATTTGATTGAGCAAACCGCCACCGAAATGCTGGGTGCCGCACGCATTCTGCCACCCACGGCGGGCATGGGTGCCGAAGATTTCAGTTACATGACCCAGAAAGCGCCCGGCGCCATGTTCATGTTGGGCGCTAAGTTTGATGACAAAAATCGCCCCCATCATACGCCCGTCTTTGACATCAGCGAAGACGCGCTGCCGGTAGGCACGGCCATGTTGGCAGAAGTCACCTGCCGCCTATTGCGCGAACATGCGAAACAACCATGATCCCACTCCATGATCTCAACCCAACGCGGCGCCTGCCTCTCTTTACGTGGGGGCTGATTGTGCTCAATGTGTTGGTTTTTCTCTGGGAAGCCAGTTTCTCGGAACAAGCGCTCTTTCAGGTTTTTACGCGTATTTCGGTGGTGCCGGCACAGGTATCGGCCGCGCCCTTTACCTTGGAAACCCAGTTGGATATTCTACGCAGTATGTTTCTGCATGGCGGCTGGGCGCATCTGATCGGCAACATGCTCTATCTCTATCTCTTTGGGGATAATGTGGAGGATCGCTTTGGCCGACCGCTTTATCTCTTGCTCTACATCGCGTGTGGCTATGTGGCGGTGGTTGCCCAAGTGCTGATTGATCCCGCGTCACAAATTCCATTGGTGGGTGCCAGCGGTGCGATTGCTGGTGTGCTGGGCAGCTATTTGGTGCTCTATCCCAGTGTGCGCGTGCGCGGTATCATTCCCTTGGGTTTCTTCTCGCGCTTTACCGAGTGGCCGGCTTGGGTGGTCTTGGCACTCTGGTTTGGCATCCAGATCTTTTCGGGCTTGGCTTCCTTGGGGCCAGAAATGATGGGCGGGGTCGCCTTCTTTGCCCACATTGGCGGCTTTGTCTGCGGCATGGTGCTCACCCTGCCGCTGCGTGCCATGCAACCACCCGCAAACGCCAGCAACGAAATGTTGTATCAACGCGCCCGTCGCTATCGCTACTGAGCAATGAAAGACGATGAAAGAAATCGTCGAGGAGGATCGTATGACCAAACGCAAAGTCGTGGTGACTGGTGCGGCGGGCAAGGTGGCCGGCCAAGTGCTGCCTGCCTTGCGCGAGCGGTATGAACTTGTGCTGCTCGATATCAAAACAACCAACCGCGCGGGAGAGGCTGTGCCCGGTGTTCAACTGGCCGACTTGGTGGATCGCAACCGGGATCACTATCGCCAGCACTTCCAGGGTGCCGATGCTGTTGTCCATTTTGGCTTTGTGGGCAATTCCAATCCCGGCGCGGGCAACAGCGCCGATGCGCGTTTCTGGGACGAGTTTGCCAATGTGCAAATGGCCTATAATCTCTACCAGACCGCGCTCGAAGAAGGGGTGCGGCGTGTGGTGGTGGCTAGTTCCAATCATGCTGCCGACTACTACGAAGGGTTGATTCTCGACGGCAAGCGGGATTTTGTCGATCCCAATGGCCGTGCCCAATCGGATAACTACTACGGCTGGGCCAAAGAGACCTATGAGCATCTGGGCTTTGTCTTTGCCTGTGGCCGCCAAGCAACGGTAAGCTCCCCTACCGCAGCTGTTGCGCCAACCACCGGTCGCCAGCTAGAGAATGTGCAAATTCGCATTGGCGGCCCGCGCGAGACCGATGTGGCGGCGTGTACGCTGGGCGATCTGCGCTGTATGCGGCGCGCGTTGGGCGTCTACATCAGCGATCGCGATCTGCAACAGCTCTTTGTCAAAAGTATCGAGCACGGCGATATCCGCGATGAAGAGGGCATTCCCTTTCAGATTTTTTATGGCATCAGCGCCAATTCGCACGCTTTCTGGAGCATTGCCAACGCGCGCAAAATCATCGGCTACGTGCCCCAAGATAATAGCGAAATTCGCTTTCAGGAAGTGGTTGCGCGCCATATTGCCGCCAGCCAGCGTAGATAGTTGTTGAAGGTCGTGAAGGTCGTGAAGGTCGTGAAGGTCGTGAAGTCGTGTGACCACCTGACCTCACGACCACCTGACCACCTGACCAATCGACTACGTGACCAATCGACCTCACGACCATAAGACCAATCACCAAAATTTTTCGGAGGAACCATGCAAGTCTTGATTACATCTCCCTGGGTACAGAATTACTTGGATGAATGGCAGCAGGAATTTCCCCAGGTTGAATTTGTGGGCGGTGCTACGGCGGAAGCGATACGCGCCGCGGCGGCAGATGCCGAAGTCGCCTTTGGCGCGGTCGATGAAG
Organism: Caldilineaceae bacterium; assembly: GCA_034437715.1. Classification (GTDB taxonomy): domain Bacteria; phylum Chloroflexota; class Anaerolineae; order Caldilineales; family Caldilineaceae; genus JAHBVH01. The sequence continues at coordinate 8,328 of DAOTTR010000331.1, read as the reverse complement.
CACTCTTTCACGCTGCCAAAAAGTTGCGTTGGATCCAATCGGGCAGCGCGGGTGTTGAGTGGCTGGGCAGTGCCCCTTCTCTGCGCGAGAGCGATGTCCTGGTGACCAATACGCGCGGCGCACACGCCACGACGATTGCTGAACACACCTTTGGCATGTTGGTCTTTATCGCGCGCCGTTTTGACGAACTCTACGAAGCGCAAAAACGCCACGATTGGATCGGCGCGCAAGCGGGCTACCCGCGCATTGGCTTGGCCGGCCTGACCATGGGCATCATCGGCTTGGGCCAGTTGGGCCGTGCCATTGCCAAACGCGCCCATGCCTTTGAAATGGATATGATTGCTGTCGATGTGAATGAGGTGCCCAAGCCCGACTATGTCTCCGCTGTGCGTCGCATGGATGGATTGGATGATCTGATGCAGCGCGCCGATGTGGTGGTGGTTGCCACGCCAATTACCGCCGAAACGCGCGGCATGATCGGCCCCGATCAGTTGCGCTTGATGCAGCCCAGCGCCTATCTGTTAGTTATTTCACGCGGCAGCATCGTGGACGAACCGACCTTGATCGATATGCTGAAAACGGGTAAACTCGCCGGGGCCGCGTTGGATGTGGCCGCGACCGAGCCATTGCCCGCCGACAGTGAATTGTGGGATTGTCCGAATATTTTTATTACGCCCCACAATTCACCCTCCTCGCTCCAGACCCGCAACAATGTGATAAGCATTATGCAGGAAAACCTGCGCCGCTACCTGGCCGGTGAACCCTTGACCAATTTGGTCGATAAGAAATTGGGGTATTAAACGCGCGCTGTCAGCGGATTTGGGGAGAGAATTGAACGAATGAAATAGGAGGAATCCGTTCAATTCGCAACTGAAGAACGAATTTTAAATGTCTCCGTTCAATCAGTTCTCAGAATCCGCTGCCAACCCCGCCCACATTTCCTTGACATAGGGAATGGCGCGCCGAAAGCCTGCTTCGCCCGTTTTACTTGCTTCCTCTACACTGATCCACGCATCAAAGCCCGTTTTATGTAAGATCGCGAAAATTTCGCGCACCGGCGCGACACCAGTGCCAACCAGACATGGCTCAAAATAACCCGCCCGTTGAATGTCGTTGACGTGAATGGCGGCGACGCGGTGTTTGACTTGTTCTAGCACGGCCAGAGGATCATCGCCGGTGGCTAGGGTATTGGCGGTGTCATAGAGCAGACGCAGCCCTGTGCCTTCGGTCTGGCGCACAATCTCCAAGAAAATTGCAGACGGCTGCGAAAAATCATTGTACGTCCAGACGGCCCCCTTGGTATGGTTTTCATACAGGAGTGTGACGCCTGCTTGGGCCGCGTGATCCAGGCAACTGGTCAACCCGCTCACCGCCCAACCGATACCGTCGGCGCGTTCAACGCCCGGGTGGCGCTGCCCGGCTGTGACGCGTACAAAGCTGATGCCCAGGCGCGCGGCAGCGTCGATATAGGCGCGTACTTCCTCGCCTTGACGTGCCCGTTCGGCGGCGTCTGGGTGCGTAAAGTCTGAATAGGTGACGATCATGGCGATCTGTACATCGGCATCGGTGGCCTGTTGGCGCACTCCATCCAGATAGGCTGGTTGCAAACTGGCAAGATGGGCCACGCTAATATCGGCACCATCCAGGCCAATGCTGGCGGCAAAGGTGAACCAATCGGCGAGTGAGCGTTGCCCACTATTAAAATCGGGATAAAAGGAAACAGGGAGGCTACTATATTGCATCGTTATTCTTCCTCAAAAGTTGATGAATGCACAAGCGGTTGATGTAAAAATGTAGCCAGTTGCGCTACTTGGGATGACAAGTCCTGGTATATTAATGAATTGTAATGTATTTCTTAAGTCAATTTACCAAAATGTTTGTTATAATAGAGAGAAAATTAAATACATCTATGATTTTGCTGGAATGTGGTCGCTATCTTGTCGCTGAATCGGTAAACGTATATCTTGATCACCACGCTGGGGATTTGTCTATTTTACCAGCTACGTTCATGGGATGGAAGGAAGTACAGATGCGATCACAATCTACAGAGCAAACCATTGATCGAGGCTGGCACCGCACCCTCGCCTATGGGTTTATGTTGCTGCTCTCCCTCTGTGGCTGGACATTTATAAATTTCATGTTACCACCAGCGGTTGCACGGGCAGAGGCGCAAATCCAGACGGGGACTACGCCAACCCATGCTTATCTCCAAATAGGCAACCAAGTCTTGCTCGATCAGCCTGGCTTTCACCTGAGCCAGCCACAAATCAGCCCGGATAAGCGCTGGCTGGCGGTAACCCTGGTGCCGATTGGCACGGGTACGGCCACCTTGGCCGAGACCTATTTGTTTGCGATCAGTGATGGTCAACTTGCAGCGCGCCTCAACGGCCATTCACCAAACTGGTCCGCAGATAGCCGCCAGATCCAGATCGAACGTGGCGAAGGCACTTTTGTCTACCATCTAGCGGAGCAACGCTTGCAGCAGCAAAGCATACAGACACGCCAGCCCCCTGAAGCGCTGGTTGCTGGTTGGTCTCAGTCGTCGCTCGCCTACCCACAGATGATTCGCGTCGCCCATCATCCAAGCAATGGCTGTCGTACCGTGCCCGAATGGCAAGTCGATACGCTGCCATTTGAGGCGTATGTGGCGCGTGTCTTACCGGCGGAAGTGCCCACCAGTTGGCCGGCAGCGGCCATCGAGGCGATGGCTGTGGCCGCGCGTACCTATGCTTGGCAGCAGATTCTGGCTGGGCGCAGCGAATATGACGTGACCGACTGGGCGAATTTCCAGATGATGTGCGACGAACGCTACCCCAGCACAGACGCGGCGGTTGACACCACGGCGGGTCAATATCTGACCGCCAAAGATGGCGCGCCTGGCTTCCCGATCTCGGCCATGTATAGCGCCGAGAATGGGCATCCGACGCTGACCAATCCGAATGTTACCTATCTCCAAGCGGTGCCCGATCTCTTTTCGATTGGCCACGCACGCTGGGGGCATGGCTATGGCTTGAGCCAGTGGGGAGCCTATCGCCGCGCGCTGGCCGGTCAAAATTATCGCCAAATCCTGGCGCACTATTACAGCCACGTCTATCTGCAAAACGGCCTCGACCCCGCACAACCGGTGGGTGGGCTGGTGGGGTTGCTGCCACAAACCGCCTTGGCAACGGATAGTTTGTATCTGCGTTCCCTGGTCCCGAATGATGCATCGGCGCGGCTGGTGATTACGGCGAGTGCTGGGTTGACAATACCTGTGACCCTGTTGGGCGATAAAGCGATCTGGCGCGCCGATCCACCACTGCCCGAGGGTACTCAAGTGACGGCTCAGTTGTGGGTGCAAGAGCAACTGGCGGATCAACTCTCCTTGACGGTTGATCGGAGCGCGCCACCCATGCCTGCGCTCCAGACGCCCGATCAGGCCACGCAACCGTTGATCATCTTTGCCCTGCCCACGCTCGCCGATGGTACACCGATTGTCTATACCAACTGGGCGTGGCAAGGGGAAACCTTGCTGCACACGATCAATAGCGGTGCCATTATCCAGGATAGCTTGGCGACGGATGGTGTTGCTTGGCAAGCCCGTGCGGGTGTTCATCAAAAAGGGGTTTGGTATGGCCCGCACACGACGATTCTGCCCGCGAGCTATCGCTATCGCGCACTATTCTGGTTGCGTGTTGGTGAGCAACTGTCAGTTGACGTGGCTGACCATTTTGTTGCCCGGCTGGATGTGACCGATGATGGAGGGCGCGCACCCTTAGGCCTGCGCGATCTCTGGACAAGCGACTTTGCTGGATCTGATTACTATACGCCCATCGGTGTGGATTTTCACTTGTTTGCTGATGCGCGTGGAGTAGAATTTCGGGTTGCGTGGCCGGGGTTGGTAGATCTGGCGCTGGATCGGGTTGAAATTTGGCGGTTACCCACCAGCACCAGTCCAACTCATGCACAGTTTTCCCTGCCCTTTTACGGCCAACAGGGCAATCAACTGATCCAAGCCGCGCAGATGGATAGCGCTGGCAATCTGAGTCAACCGGCCAGCCGTGCGATCACGCTGGTGGATAGCGAAGCACCACACTTGGGTCCTTGGCCTTTGCCTACCACCTGGATTACGACCAGTACCATCACCGTCGCGATCCCGATCACTGATAGCTTTAGCGGGCTTGATCGCAGCCAGGGGCGTTTTGTAACGGCGCGTGAATCCTTCTCGGTTACCATACCGGCAACCTTTCCCACCGACAAACTTGCGTGGCAGAGCCAATCCATGACTGGCGTGTTGGGGGCGCTGGCTGATGGCGAGTATATGCTGCGCGCACAGGCCACTGATCTGGCGGGCAATGTGCGCACCCTGAGCTATCCCTTGCGCATAGACACCCTGCCGCCGACTATCGCTGCCCAGATTAGTGCCATGGCGGTCAACGGATGGTATAGTGTACCCGTAACCCTGTCACTTGCGGCGACTGATAATGCCAGTGGTGTTGCGCAGATTGTCTATGAACGGTTGTCTCCACCGGCAACAGGCGGCGCGTTGGCCCAGCCCTATACACAGCCAATTACGTTGACCACCGGCGGCATCCATCGCCTAACTTATTGGGCGGCAGACCAAGCGGGCAATGTTGCCACGCGTAACACACTGACCGTCGCCCTCGATCTTACGGCACCGCTGGTGCTTTTGAACCAATATAGCTTGCGCACGAATCTGGTACGCGTGGCCTGGCAGATCACCGATGATGGGGCTGGTGTGGCGGAGGTAGAAATGCAAGTGCAACAGGGTGACGGCGAATGGCAGGACGCACCATGGGATTATACGACACACGCCGCCGCTGACATCTCTCTGGATCCAGAAATTGAGATGAAGGTACGCGCTCGTGCCCGCGATCACTTCGGTCGCACGAGCGTGTGGGTAACCATTGCGCTCTGGCATGCCCCATCTTGGCTTTATCTACCAATTGTGCAGCAATGAGGCCACCCAACGCTGCTACCACTTGTATGCTTCGCGCACTGGGCTAAAAATATCGAGTGCGCGTGCGGGTGCATCGCCAACCTTGACGCTATGCTCCACCCCGCCGGGGATAATGAAGATCTCGCCAATTTTGACGATGCGTGTTTCGTCACCAATGGTAAATTCTAGCTCTCCTTCTAGCACAATGCCGGCTTGTTCGTGGGGATGGCTATGCGGCGGCACAAAAGCGCCGGGTGCCAAATCGAGGTACGAAAGCAAGATGTTTTCCCCCCAGAAGGTGCGCGCAACTGCGCCTGGAAAAAGTTCTTTGGGCGTGCGTTCGGCTGGGTTATAAAATGACATGGGGTCTCCTTGGCGTGATTGGTTTGTGGTTGCCTAAATCTCTGTACAATTTCTTATCAGAAGCACTGTACAATAGGATGGTTGCGCAGGCAAAATTGTGGATTTATGATGGGATCGTTGTATAAATTCGCGCTTTTATTGCAAGAATTGATACTTTTATACTATTTATTTTTGCGCTGTGTCGGATATGATAAGTCGATCTAGGGCACAATAGAGATTATGCCGATTTGTTATTTCGGCAACAAAACCAGGTACAATTGTTCTTGTAGGTGCGGTTACAAACCGCACCTACGAATGCACAAAATTAAATCGGAATAAGGTCTAATGTCATCGTAAGCTGTAAAATAGGGAATTCTTCTGGATGTGCTATGGGTAATTACAAGTCTACTGTTTATAATGCACCAACAAATGCATACAAGGCCGATGATATCTTTGCCGTTGCTTTGGTTGAACAACCGCCATCGCCCGCTGTGGTGAATGAGCGTAAACTTGAGCCTTGGAAAATTTTGATTGTCGATGACGAAGTGGAAGTACACCAGGTAACCCAGTTGGCGCTGCAAAAATTCATCTATGCAGAACGCGGATTAAAATTCCTTTCGGCCTATTCGGCAGCCGAGGCGCAAAAGATGTTATGTAGCCACGCTGATATCGCGATCATCTTGCTCGATGTGGTTATGGAAAATCATCAGGCGGGGTTGGCGTTGATCAAGTATATTCGTGAAGAGCTAGGCAATCGCACGCTGCGCATCATCTTACGCACGGGCCAGCCAGGGGAAGCCCCCGAAGAATCGATTATTCGTCTATATGACATTAATGATTACAAGACGAAAACCGAATTGACACGTCAACGACTGGTGGCGACAATGTTAATCTCACTGCGCGCCTATCAACATATCCTAGACGCGGAAGCCAGTCAACAAGCGTTGGCCAAGCTTTATGTTGAATTACAGGAACGCAATGTAGAGCTGCAAAAAGCCAAAGATGCAGCCGAAGAAGCCAACCATGCCAAAGATGAATTTTTGTCGGTGATGAACCATGAACTGCGTACGCCGCTTAATGTGATCATGATGCGGGCGGAGATTGTGCAAAGTGGTATCTATGGCCCTCTGACCGCCAAGCAAAATAATTCCTTAGAATTAATTATGCGCAGCGGCCACCAATTGCTGGTGATCATTGACGATATTCTTGATCTGATCAGTATCGAAAATGGCAGCATGAAGCCGATTATGCGCCACGTCTCTTTACGCTCGATTGGCGAGCAAAGTCTGCAACTGGTCGATGAAATGGCGCAAAAGAAAGCGATTCAGATTACCATCAACGAGATTGATGAATCTGTTGCTATCTTGTCGGACGAACGGCGTCTTGTCCAAATCATCGAGAAATTGTTGAAAAATGCCGTGAAGTTTTCGGCAGAAGGTGCTAAAATCGGCGTTGCGATTGAACCGGATGCCGCCGCCGATCTGATCCGCATTGTGGTCTGGGATACGGGCATTGGCATCGCCAAAGAAGATATGCATCGCCTCTTTCAGCCCTTTGTCCAGCTTGAACATAGCCTGACCCGCCACTATGATGGCGCGGGCATTGGGCTGACAATTGTCGCGCGGCTGATCGAGTTATTGGGCGGCACCATTGCCATCGAGAGCACCCTTGGCGCAGGCAGTCGTTTTATGGTTACACTGCCTGTAAAAATTCAGAAGTATACCTAAGCGATTGTAGGTCACGCTTGGTTCGTGATAGACCTGTTGCCTGCAAACCAGCCGTTTTATAACCCCACAAGCGTCGTGGCGCAAGGCTAGGCGCGGGCGGTGTGGTGGGCTTGGGCAGATTGTCATGTTGCAAACGTGACCTACGAAAATTGCGGCGTACCGATTGGTTCATTTACGCCGCTCTGTGCTAGCATTTTCCGCTAACCCCTTGAGCATTAATTGTGCGCTGGCTTCGTTGGTCGCGACGGGTACATTGTACACGTTGCAGATGCGCAGCAGCCCTTGAATGTCTGGTTCATGGGGATGCGCATAGAGTGGATCGACCAGAAAAATTACGCCAACCACGCCACCCTCTGCCACCCTGGCCGCAATCTGTGCATCACCGCCGTAGGGTCCACTAAGCATTCTTTCCACTGGCAACAAGGTTGCCTGCATCACCCGTTCTCCCGTAGTGCCAGTTGCAACCAAATGAAACTGTGCGAGCAAGGCACGATGTGTACTAGTGAAGCGCATCATGTCATCTTTCTTGCCATCATGCGCGATTAATGCTATTGTTTGCATGGGTGGATTCTCCAATTTTTCAGGACTATTCTGGTCCGAAATTGTGCTGATTGCAGACTCTGTAGCGTATCACAAGGTTGTCTGTTAGTATATAGCAAGTTCTGACCCGTTGTCATCTCTCTTCGATCTGGAATTGTGGTAGATCGGCGTAGGCTGCTCTGCGCCAAGAACTTGCCAATGTGAATTTATGTCTCAATACCGTAATGCAAATGCTGATATTTTAATTCTGATCGCAGTCTTACTGCCACCCAAAACATTAGATATTTTTGGGCCAGTGGCGGCCGAACATACGATTGAAACGCCCTATGGCGTTGTGGGCCCCTTGGCCTTGCGTACACCTGCCGCCGGGCCGGCGATTTGGTTACAACCCTATACAGGCTTACCGACAAGAACCGATCCGCGTGCTATGGTCTACGCGGCGCGCCAACTCGGTGTGCATTATGTCTTGAATTGGGACACAGGCGTCGCCTTGAATTCGGTGTTGCTGCGTGGGCAAACGGTCATCGCGGTGGATTATATTGATTGGACACGCCATCAGCCGCAGACGTTTGATGATGGCTTCGCCGACGAGCGCGCCTTTGAACGTCGCTTGCGGTTGCCGCCTTTCTGCCCACACATGGTGGGCACGCTACAGCAAGTCTTGCCTGCGGCACCCTATGTGATCTATTTGGGTGTGGATGGCCCCCGGCGCGAAACACCCGCCGAAGCGCGCCTTTTCCGTGTCTGGGGCGCCGATGTGATCGGGCAGAATCTGGTGCC
>DAOTTR010000330.1:0-25902 GCA_034437715.1 Caldilineaceae bacterium | reverse complement strand
GTAATGCTGTTCATGGCGTTGGTAATGGTGGTGTATTGACCGCCACTCTTTGCCACAATCACCACATTCTCGTATGTGGCGCTGCCCCCGTCATCAATACCATCGGCAAAACCAGCCGGGACGCCAGTAAGACCGCTCCAGGGTACACTATCGGCCTGAAAGGCGTAGGGCACCGCGGTGAACTGTTGGCGTGGAAAGGTGGTGTAGTTGCTGTCGGTATTGGTCAAGTCTACGGCCAGTTGCAGATAGCGGCCCGCGCCGCTAAAGACTGTAGACGAAAGGGGCGTGTTGGTACCCAACTTCACGGCGAAATTGCCGGCGTTGACCGGCACGCCGAGATAGGTTTCCGTCCAAAGATTGTTGCCCGCCGTTTCCGCATCATAGATGGTGAACTTGAGCGCCGCCTGCCCGGCAAAGGCATTGCCGTTGCTATCGCGCAGATGCCCCTGATAGTTGATCAGCCCAGGCGCAGCGGTGATGACCAGTTGATTGGCCCGCAGACGATCCACGCCCAGCAGCGCAATCAGACCTAGCGCGGCGCACAGGCCGATGATTACAATTGCTCGTTTGTATAGGATCCGCTTCATTCGTTGTCTCCCTTTCCTTCAGAATCCAGTTGGTTAATAGTTGGTTAATTGGATAAAGCTGTGTTCGTGGTTGAGATTATTGGCGCTTAAGTGCCTCAGCCTGGGCGGCGTGGATTGGGCAACAGCGTGGCGCGTGTGCTGCCATGCCCCAAACCTGAATGCATGCCACCAACGACGGATGGTTTGCCCCCATTCGCGCCGCGGTTGAGGGGTGTTTCCCAACGCGTACTGCCCTGTTTGCTTGTGACTTTTGCTGGATGTGGTGAGTTCGACGCAAGCCATGTAACGCATTTTTGCAGCCATGATCTTGTCTCCCTTTTGGGTAATCTTTCACCCCTGCTTGCGCTTTGCGTGCAAAGCCAGAGCGGGGCAACCGGCATAGCTTCGTTGTGCTATGCTATGGAAAAGGGTAAACGATGGGTGTCGAACGGCTATCGAAGGATCGGGTAGAAGGGGCGCGAAGTGTGACAAAGCAGCGGGCGTGGCGGAACAATATGATAAGCATGACGCAAACGGTTACCATGCCCATTGATTTCATCCGTCAATTGGCATGAGCTACGAGAGTGCAGCTCAGTATGGTGCTAGGGTAGCAGGGGGAGTGTTGCGTAAGCGTTGCTTGGCGCGAGGAAAACGTTGAGAAATGCGTTGCTTATGAATAAATCATTGAAAAATGGCACAAGTTCATGTGGTTCTTTGCTGTATAGCCGCTAGGACTGATGCATGAGTAGGGGTAGACCAAAAGGTCTGACGTTGTGTGGCGCGCTGAGGAGTGTATATCAGGCGCGCCAACCGATGGGGACGATAGCGCGGCAATGGTGCAACCCCCCGTGATCAATTTTTGCCAGATCCCATAAAGATTGACCGCCATCGACTGCCCCAACACAAACCACACTTCGCGGTGTTGAAGCAGTCGGCTTGTCAAGTTTATTTGGCGTCAGCAAGGCTATTCCCACCTACCAGTACATCCTCCCGCAAAATTTTCTGCATTTTTTCCGGTTCTTCAAACAAAGGGCTGTGAGCAGACTGGGTAAAGCTATAAAATCCTTTTATGGGCGCGTTGAGTTTTTCAAAATAGGCTTTTGCCTCCGTGTAGGAGACCGTATAATCGTATGTACCATGAAAGAAATAGACCGGCAGGCTAAGCGTTGGCACCTGTGCGGTCAGATCCGTGGTTAACATCTTATCCCACAGCGAGCTAACGCCGGCGCGGGATTTACCACGCCACATATTGACCTTTTCCATGAAGGTGTACTCTCGGCTGGTCAGCGACGGGAAAAAGATACCGGTGATGATCGAATTCATATCATGGGTCGTGCCAATGCCAAGGCTGTGCATCGCCGGGTCACGCAAGGCAAGGTATGCTGGCGGTGTGCCACCGGTCAGGGTAACCGGCGCTGCTTCCAGTTTGCGTACCATGGCGGTATTGCCCGTCGCTTTGAACTGTTGCAGCATATACTCATACGCCAGCTTTTCCGATTTGAGCTGATTCGCCATCTGCGCCACGCCAATGTAGGCATAGTACAACGCCGGCTCCCGTGCTGCCGCCTGGATACCAATGAAACTTCCTCCCGAATGGCCCATCAGGTAGATCTTTTCTTTACCAAAGCGGTGACGCAAATAATTCGTCACCGCCAGTGTGTCAGCGATCATTTGGTCCAGCGTTATCGTCTCTGTTGGAATGGCAGCATGGTAGGAAATTCCTGAGCCGCGCTGTTCCCACCAAACGACGGTGAAATCGTCTTCAAGGCTGGTAGGGTACCGTTGGGTCAGGAAGTAATCAGGTATACCGCCATGCAGGTAAAGCAGCACTGGCTGCGTTTGATCTTTGCTCTTAATAAACATCTCTTGTTGAGTACCGTTGATATCGACAAACACTTTTGCTGAAAGGCTGCCCGCCAGCGGATTCCCATTTTCATCAACCAAGGGGATCGGCTTTCCAGGGCTCCATAACAGCAGGATGCCCACAAGGATGAGGATACAAACCAATAAGCTGGCAATGATGATCAACATCATACGTCCTGCCTTTCGTGTGAACGATTGAATCGAAAGTCGCGTTGTCTGATGCGCTGTCATTTGATCTCCTGCAATCGTTGAGCAGATAGTAGGAGCAAAATATGCTTCTCTTTTTAACTTCGTATGGATAAGCGCTGCTCATCTAAAGTAAGCTCTGTTTGAAAACGGCCGTAGCCCGCAGCGGTAAACGAGCTATTTTCTACCGTTTTCCAAGCAACCGCCCTTTAGTGCCTAGGTTCATGGTAATGGAAGCAAGTGCTGTGCCAGTTTGCGATAATCGGCCTGGGCGCGCAACAGCGCCAGCAGGCCCATAAAGACGATCCTCGTGCTTTCATTCATACGTACATTGATTGACACGGCTATCCGCGTAAGAGCTCGTCTTCCTGTTTCCCTGTCATCGCGCACAGTTTCTCCACGGTCTACCTTATCCCAAAAAAGCGGCGTAGACACCCATCAAACAGCGAGCTTCAATCCTGGTCGGGTGGGTAGTCTACGGTGCCCATGTGCTATGAAATTTTGACACGCTCGTAAGGGCACAAGAGGGCACTGCGCAAGTACCTCTCTTAAGCGCGACAAACGTAGAGATACCGCCGGTGCAGACCCTGTTCAATCGCATCGCTGATATCTTCAGCCTCCCCCATGCGATTCTCATAGATGAACAGGATATCTTCGTCGATAAAGTCCTGTTTTAGTTCGGCCAGCACCTGCTTGCGCAGTTGCACCAATCGGTACTTCTCTACAGTGAAGCCTGTTGTCGAAAAGCACAAGCCATTGGCCCGAAACGCCTCTGCCAGCGGTGTCCGTTCCGGTTCTAGCGTTTCGCGCGGAAATGTCTCGACAGCGATCCCCGGCTCCACACCATAGCCATAGAAAAACGCCATTTGTCCACTGGGGCGCAGTGCATGTGTCAACCGACCCACCGTGTCGCTGTAATCTGTGCTGAAGTAGATCGTGTCGATAGAGATGATCGCATCGAAGGTGGTGGGAGGCAACTTGAGGGCATTGATATCGCCGACCATGAACGAAAGGCGGTCTGCCTTGGATGCTGTGCGCGCCGCTGCCTGGCGGATCACCGCCGGCATATCATCCAAGCCGGTGACATAAGGACCGGTCGTATCGCTCACGTACTCGGTGATCATGCCGTTACCACAGCCCAGATCGAGCAGATGGTGCTCTGGCCCGGGCTTGATGGCAGCGATGAGCGCATCAAGTTGCACCATAGCCGCAAACCCATGTTGGCAGAGGTTGCGCCCAAAGGCGCGTTCACAGAAGCGGGCGTGGGCTTGGCTCTGTTCGGTAACTGCATAAAAGCGTTCATAAAATTCGCGCATCATCGACCTCCCTCTCCAAACCGTCCTATTCAGGCTATGCACTGGTTTGAGGTGACTGTCACCGGCCAATTGTTCGTTTATTGAGCAGATCGGTTGTGGCCAGTGACAGTCACCTGGATCGTTACTCGAAACCAATCAAACGGGCGGTCTCGCTTTGATCCGCGCCGTCTGCGCTCCCAGGGGACCGCGGCTCTCAAAAAGGGCTTCAAATACGTTCTTATGAGAAAAACGTAGCAACGCCAACAGCACAGCAATATACAGAACCGAAAATATGGCGAAGAAATACACGTCTCCTGCAAAGAAGCGTAACGAAAAATTGAAGCAGAAGTGAATATAGAAGGCGATCAGCAAATTATTGCACCTTTTCATGAAGATGCTCATGATAAATGTCAATGCAGTCAGCACGACAATATTGGCAACGATATAGATCACAGCCTGCGAACCAGCGTAGTCTGAAGCAACGAACCAAAGCGGTGCGTGCCAAAAAGCCCAGACTAGCCCCAGAATGAGATTTCCTTTCATGAACCCATATCGCCCTTCTAGCTCTGGTCGCAAGTAACCTCGCCATCCCGATTCTTCTCCGCTAGGGCCCTGCAAGACCGTAAGTAGAAGCGTAATGCCTAATGCAGAAGGAAGCGCCAGTTGTGCTGTGAAGGACGTCTTCTCCATAACAGACAAGAGCCATATCGACGACAGGAAAATGACGAACACCATCATCGGTATCACGATCAGCAATGGGATGGTTAGACTTTCTTGAAAAGCCCCCTTGTAGAAATCCCCGACCGTCATGCCCGGTTTCAGATTCTTCAGCATTAGCAGGAGCACGATGGTGGGCGACCAACTACCCAATATGATAATCCCATTCATGACAGTGGGCGGGGCATCGAATACCATGGACGCCATACCGCCAAGCACCAGGATTATGACCCAAAACAACCGGTAGGAATAGATTACATACTTCCACATCGCATCCATCTTATTTTTCTTCCTCTTAGCCGCCGTTTGTTTCAGACTTGAAGTCGTATAGATTCATGAAAAATTAACAGTCCGGCAAGATCAAAATTTCATTTCGGCTAACCAGGCTGTGAGGTCTTCTTCGCGGGTTTTGAGGTCATCACGAGTTTCAGCGTATGCGCCAGCCAAATACTCTCCCGCGATCCTGCCATCGAACATGAACAGCACCCGCTCGGTTTTCGCCGCCACTCTGACGTCATGGGTGACCAGCAGGATGGTCGTGCCGGTGCGATGAATCTCAGCCAGCAGCGCCATGATCTCGTTGGCCGATGTTGAATTCAAGGCGCCGGTCGGCTCGTCGCCGAAGATTATTTTCGGGTCGCTCATCAGCGCACGGCATATTCCCACTCGCTGAAGCTGCCCACCCGAAGCCTGGGTGATATCACGCTTTTCCAGATCCATAATGTCTGTCTTTTTCATCAGCGTCCTGGCTTTTTCGCTGATCTGCCCGGCGTTTTTCCGGCCATCGCGCATGGATGGCAGAATGATGTTGTCGAGAACGTTCAGGTTTTTCAGCAAAGTCGGCTGCTGGAACACAAACCCCATTTTTCTCCGGCGGATATCGGCCAGTTCGTTGTCGCCGAGCCGCGATAGATCCACACCGTCAAAAACAACGCTTCCACTATCAACGCCATCCATGCCGCTCAAGGCAAACATCAGCGTTGATTTTCCCGAACCCGAAGGGCCCATGACCGCAACGAACTCACCTTCGTTGATTTCAACCGAAACGCCGTCGAGTACATTGCGCTTTTCTGCGCCCTCGCCAAAGGACTTGACGATGTTGTCGCCGACAAGGATCTTCTTCATGGTTTACTCCTTGATGTTTTCAGATACTTTGATTTGTCCTGCGTCCCACGTGCCCGCGATTGTGGCGAAAAGCGTCGCGACTCCCATCATTAGCGGGCTGAGCAGATAGGCGAAGTAGGGATTGATTACGAACTCAAAAGACGACGCACCAAAGGAGGCGATCACCGCCCCCGCCAGCGCCTCTCCCAGAGTATTTGCCAGCAGGGTGCCGAGAAGAACACCAGCCAGCAAGACGAATACCGAACGCGCCGCATACTGCATCTTGAAATCCGCATTGGTAAAACCGAACGCCTTCATGACAGCAATGGGGTATCTGTCCTTGACGATAAGCATGCGCATAAACAAGAGGGTAATCAGGATCGTGATGATCAGCGCAATGGCGATGGCGGCAACGGCCGCTAGTTCAACAGAATGTATGGTCGAGCCGAAAGTCTGCCCGATGTAGTCATCAATGTCCGTGACCTTGGCGAAAGCAAACCTGTCTGTGTACTCCGCTCTCTTTGTTTCGATCAGGGAGTTATCCAGAAGTTCCGCACTGATCACGCTCCACATAGTGTCCGCCCCATCGTCGGCGAAAGCTGCTTTGGCGGTTTTACCGCCGTTGGTTACATCGGAATAAATGCCGCACACCGTGAGCCGCTTCTCCTCTCCCGCCACCATCAATACCATCACATCCCCGACCTTGACACCTATTTCGTTGGCGTTTAGCACCGACAGCGCAATCTCATTGTCTGCGGCGGGCGCCTGGCCCTGAGCATAGTTGATGGGGAATACCGCATGGTCGCCCAGTTCGACGGTCAACCGTCTCTCTGAGCCGTCGGCCATCTTGGCCAGGAATGTTTTGGTTGTGAGCAGGACGTGTTTGGCGATGGCATCGTCGTGCTCCATCGCCAGGGCAATCTCCGCTGCTTTTTCGGAAATGTGGTCGGTCTGTTGAATGTCGATGCGCAAATCGCTGTTGCCGATGCCCATGTAGGCGATGAATTCTTGGGAAGAGATGGTGTTGTGCAGGTTCTGCGGGAGAATGAGGATGAACGCTGCCAGCACCAGCACCGTCAGCATGGTGGCATAGAGCTTTTTCCGGGCCAGGACATCCTTAACGCCGAGAAAAACATTCGTACTCAGCAGCCGGTTTTGGCTCAGGTGGAAATGCTTGAGCCCGGCTGATTTTTCCTGGGCTATGCCGAAGCGGATGGCCTGGGCAGGGGATATCTTCCGAAAGCTGTTCAGCACACCATTCACATAGGCCAGGATAGTCAGGAACACAAATAGCACGATGATGATACCCAAAAGCGCGGCCAGGGAGGCATTTTCGCTTTCACCCATGTATAGCCGGATATTTGCGAGCGCTGCATCTCGAAAGAGAAAGGAGAGCCCAAAACCGAGCAGGCTGCCCGCCGCCGCAATTGCCGCGTATTTTGCTAGGTAGATCTTTTTGATATCGGCAACGCGCAGCCCGATGGCTTTCATTACGCCGATTTCGCGGTAGTCATCCTCGATTTTCGTCAGCAGCGTAAAGCGGATGCACAGGAACGCGATGGCAATGACCAGCCCGCTGACCAGGAGAATCACCGCAATCATCATCCCGTCAGAAATCGCATTGATCGTTCTGAACAGCGGATAGGTGATGGTCGGGCCGTTGGCTTCCAGGCCCGCGTTGGTATAGGCGGTCTCGAATGCGCCCAGCGTGGATAAGTCCTTTAACCTGAACTCAATCAGGTATTCCATGCTGCCGAATCCCTTGATTTCTGCAAAGTCGTTGTGGCTCACCAGAAACCGCTTGGACGAGGAGAGCAGCGAATTCATCTGTGAATCGCGGAGAGGCCCCGCGATCGTGAGCGCTTTGCCAGCTACTGCAACCGTGTCACCGACCCTGGCGGTGCCATCCTGCATGTAGGTGATAGGGACATAGATCTCCCCATCGGATACCTGGATAATGTTACCGTCCAGGTCAAGGAGGTAGTCGAAGTTTTCACTTTGCACCGAGAAGCCGTTATCCTGAACACCACCCGCGAGGGAGCGTTCTGCGAAAACAATCTGCGCGCCGTCTATGTTGAGGAATTCCAGCGCCTGAAATTCAGCGATAGCGTCGTTTTGCCCGACAAAAGCCGCAAGTCGCGCCGTATCTAGTTCGCCCGAATGCATCTGCATGAAATGCGGCGTTTTCGCCCGCGTCATGAGCGTATCTATCGCCCCTGAAAGGTTAACGACGAGCAGCGCAGCCAGCACAACCAGCAGCGCCGCGGCTGCAACAAACAGCATGGTCGTAAGCGTTACCGCTTTGCTCTTTAGAACATCGTTGCGGATTGCCCTGTAGTACATCAGTCACCTTTTTTGTTCTCTCTCTACGTGCTGCGGCTGCTTATAGATAAAACCCTTCAAGTTATGTTGCCCTTTTTCTGGAAATCTGGCCTAATCGGAATTGCCTGCTTTCGATCCCCCACGGTAATCGCCGCCAAATGTCTTCATCTTACGCCTCGCTGATTATGTTTGACTTTCTACCCACCCATTGTTGGCGATCACATCCTTGTACCACAGGGCACTATCTTTGGGAATGCGTTGCTGAGTTTCATAATCGACCCAGACAATGCCAAAACGTTGTGTGTACCCTTTGGCCCATTCAAAGTTGTCCAGAAGTGACCAGACAAAGTAGCCCGCTAGTGGCACACTGTTCGCCATGGCGCGATGCACTGCGGCGAAATGGTCGCGCAGATAATCTAATCTGTGCTGATCGGCAATCTCGCCCTGGTCATCTGGCCCATCACTGTAACTGCACCCATTCTCGGTGACGTAAAGCTTGGGCACCTGATACTCAAAATGGAGGCGGTTCAGCAGGTTGTACAGCCCTTGTGGATAAACCTTCCACCCCATCTCGGTCTGTTCGGATGGCGGAGCAAAGACCGTTTGCGGCAAGTTGTCTGCTGCCTCCTCATCACGCGCCACCACCCGCGTATAATAGTTCACGCCCAAAAATCGGTCTTGGCCGCCATGGTCGCCAAATCACCCTCTGCCACGAAATCGAGACCATCGGGTAGGAAGCCGGCCGCTGTATATTCGGCCATCATATCGGCTGGATAGTGACGCCCGTAGAGTGGATCGAGAAACCACCGGCTGAAATATCCCGCGTGGCGACGCGCAGCATGGAGATCGGTAGTACTAGCCGACGCTGGCTCGGCTGGCTCAAAGTTAAGGGTAATGCCCACCTCGGCACCGGGGCTATTGCGACGAATGACTGGTACCGCCCAGCCATGTGACAACAAAATGTGATGGGCCGCGTGCAAGGCTGCTGGCCAATTCTGCCAACCGGGGGCATGTTCGCCCAGTTGGTGACTCAAAAAGCTGATACACCAGGGTTCGTTGTGCGTGATCCAATGTTTGACACGGTCGCCCAGGTGGCGGCTCACTACATCGGCGTATTCCACAAATGCTTCGGCTGTGGATCGTTGCGGCCAGCCGCCCTCCTCTTGTAATGCTTGGGGCAAGTCCCAGTGGTAGAGGGTGACAAAGGGCATGATGTCCACCACCAATAATCCATCAACTAGACGGCTGTAGAAATCTAAGCCAGCCTGGTTGACGCGCCCGCGCCCGATTGGCAAAATGCGTGGCCAGGCCAGCGAGAAGCGATAGGATTGGTCGTTGAGCGCCTTCATCACAGCAATATCGTCCATCCAGCGGTGGTAGTGGTCGCGAGCCACGTTGCCATTGCTGCCGTCACTGATCTTGCCCGGTGTATGGGTAAAGCGGTCCCAGATCGATTCGCCTTTGCCGTCTGCCTGCCAGGCCCCTTCGATTTGATAGGCCGCGGTTGCCACTCCTCACAGAAAGTCCTTGGGGAATTCAATTTTGTTCATATTTCTGCTCCACTTCAGATATGCAAAAGATATGTAAGAAGCTCGGATCGTTTAGATCGACGATCCGAACTCATGGACAAAGTTGACAGTCGCAACGATCGGCTCGGTGCTCACAAAATGTAGGGTGCCACGTGGTGTAATCACACTGCCGATCAGCCCGTCGCTCTCTTGTGATGAGAGGGCAAGGGTTGATACACCGCGCGGCCACAAGAGCGTCTGGTCCCGCGGTGGCCACGGTTCAACTTCCACAAGCGCGACCAGCGGTTCAGGGCAGACAAAAGCATACCTTGGCGAATATAGCTGCTGCGCGCTGATTGGCGGGTGAGCCGGTAGGACGTGCCCGATCTCCTCACTCAGCTTGTGAAGGTGGGTTTGAATCATATTCATCATATTCATAGTGCTTTCCCGCATCTTCCATCACAACCCCACTATGAAGCGGGCAAAATCTTGTACCCAGTGAAAGCCGATGGCAGATTCCAGATCGCGCCGCAACGCCAGCAGCGTGATGGGCACTCCCCAGAGCAGGCCAAGCAGCGCGCCCATCACCAACGCCACGATCGGCTGGGTAACGAACAAGTCACTATAGTGCCCATAGGTGTGGATCAGCAGGGCAAGCCCTGCAGCCAGCCAGACGGCCTGGCGTTCCGGCCAAAAGGGACGCAGAATCAACCAGAGCACGCCTAGCAAGGCCAGTCGCGAAATTACCTCTTCCACAATGGCGGGCTGGAATGCGTCCAAGGCCGCGGCTGGGATGCTCTGCCACACAAAAACCTGGCCCTGTGTCCAGGCATTGGCATGGGCATTGAGCACAGCCAACGGCATGCCTACCACTGCGCCAAAGATGAAGCCAATCAGTGCCCGCCGCCACTGTTTCAACGCCAATTGCACCCGCACAGGCCCGCCCCAGCGCATGATCACCAACCCGCCCAGCGCCGTCACAGTCGTGATCGTAGCGCGCACAATTGCCTCCGGTATCACCCCCTGCACACGGTCAAGCAACGGGTAAGGATTAAAAAGTGTGGCCAGGGGTAAGGTCAAGCCGATCAAGAGACCGATGCCAATACCAATGCCCCAGTCGTGGCGGGTAAGGGTGCGAAAGCCGATCAGCAATACCACGGCTGCCGCACCTGTGGTAAACAGATCAAAAAGCTCAAAAAGGCGGGGTGCATTGCCGGTGCGCGCCACGCTGGTGCGCACGACAAAGACGAGGGCAATGCTCGCGGCGAGCGCCAACAGCACCCACCAACGAAGAGCTGGTGGTGGGTGTCCTATTTTGGTTGTAGCACCCCAAGCCGTACCAGATGCACGGTTCATTGGCGACTCCTTTGTTGTTATCTGCTTACCTGGGCAAACCTACCCGCCTCGCTCTCCTGTGATTTCTACGCGACCTTGCCCTGTTGCATCCCACCAATGCTCACCCGGCGTTGGGCCAACCAGAGCGTGCCAGACAGCAGGGCAATCAGCAGTCCCAGGGTAAAGTAAAAGATTTGCAAATTGCGCGCCACGCCTGGGTCGGAACCGACGACGAGCACTTCGACGATCTCAAAACCGATAATCATCAAGCCAGTGAGGCCAGAGGCCAACACGCCTAGTGGCGGCAGGCGCAACATCAAACCGGTGGCGACCAACGCGCTGCCGCCGACAATGATCAGCAGTGCCAGGCCGGGAATCGTGTAGCTGGTGAAGGGTGAACTCTGCAATAACTCGACGCCGGGTGCAAGGGCGCCGGTCAGTAGACCAATGCCGCCGGCGATGGCGGTGATGGCGAGAAACGCATCGAGCACGATGAGCGTATAGCGCTCGACTTTGTTGGCGATCATAATGTTACCTCGATTTAGTATTGGATAGTTCAAAATTTTACGAATTAGCCACCAGCATTATAAGCTATAATTTCCTGGTATGTATCGGCCAAACGGGGAGATTTTAGCCTAACCAAATGGATAGGTGGCGCATATCTGGTCTTCGGCTGCGCGTCGTCATGATGGGATGGGCAAAGGTGTATCATAAATAATACCGAACGGTAAGGGTTGACTTTTTTTCAACGCTTCATCAAATTCTTAGGAAACGGAGATAAACTGGTATCTTTAGCGTGATCTATACCATCAAATTCGAGAAATAAGGTAAAGCCGTTATGCGTATATTGCTGGTGGAAGATGATGATAGCATGGCAGCATCGGTGGCCCAGGGCTTGACTGAAGCCGGCTACGCGGTCGATGTTGTTCATGATGGCAGGGATGGCAGGGATTATGCCGTAGCCACGCCGTACGACCTTTTTATCTTTGATATCATGCTGCCGGGCCTGGATGGTTTACGATTGTTGGCGGGGTTGCGCCAACGGGAGATCAAAACCCCTACGCTGATGCTGACCGCGCGCGACACCGTGACCAATCGGGTGGAAGGGTTGGACGCCGGGGCTGATGACTATCTGGTTAAGCCTTTTGCCTTCCCGGAACTGTTGGCGCGGATTCGCGCCTTGCTCCGTCGCCCACCACTCCAGCAAGCGCCCATCCTCAAAGTAGGTGATCTGGAGATGGATACGGCCAGACACACGGTTTGTCGGAAAGGCCAGATCGTATCACTCCGCCCCAAGGAATATGCTGTATTAGAGTATCTCATGCGCAACCCGGAGCAGGTGCTCAGCCGCGATCAGATCGGCGAACATGTCTGGAATCTGGATTTCTACGCCGAATCCAATGTTGTCGATGTCTATGTCGGTTATTTGCGTCGTAAGATCAACCGCGAGGGTGAGACATCCCTGATCCATACGATTCGCGGCATTGGTTATCGGATTAGCGTGCTGGACAATGATGCGTAACTTTCGATGGCTTTGGCTTGGGCAGCTGCCCATTCGAATCAGGCTCACCCTTTTCTATTTGGTTACCTTGGTGGTGATCTTGGTCAGCTTTGCGGTCTTTGTGTATGCGCGCGTTGATAGAGCTCTCTACGCCCAGGTCGATTCGGCGCTCGAATTGGCGGCGCTCCAGGCGGTTGCAATGATCGATTTAGATGAGCCAACGCTTGCCTTTGAAAATATCAAACTGCCGCCCGGTGTTCAGCAGCGCCTTGCCGATGTTTCACTCTCTTTGTTTGATCCGCAGGGCAAGTTGCTCGATAGCATTGGCGTTGACGGGCCGGCGCATTTGGTGCAGGCTGCAACCGGCTATCAAAGCGTGCGTGGGCAAGACGGTAAGTGGCGCATCCACGGTGAGCCGGTGCGATCGTCTCCGCGACAGATCGTCGCCTGGGTACAGGTGGCGCAGACCCTTGAGCAAGTAGATAACACCTTGTCTGCCCTTCAATTTCAGTTTCTGGTCGGCATCCCGCTGGCGTTGCTGTTGGCCGGGGTGAGTGGCCTATTTTTGGCGATGCAGGCGATGACGCCGATCCATCGGATCACACAAACCGCGCTGTCCATTCATGAAAACGATCTGGCGCAGCGCATCAATTATGCTGGCCCGATGGACGAAGTTGGCAAACTAGCCGCTACCTTTGATCAGATGTTGAGTCGTTTGCAAGCTGCGTTTGAACGCCAGTTACGTTTCACCAGCGATGCCGCGCATGAGTTGCGCACGCCGCTTGGCGCGCTCAAAGCGCGCATTGATGTTATTTTGAGCCAGACGCGCCGGCCAGAAGAATATGTAGCGGCGCTCCAGGATATCGACCATCAGGTTGATCGGCTGACTCGGCTGACCCAAGCGCTGTTGTTTATGGCGCGCATCGATCAGAGCCGTTATGCCAGCGATCAAGAGGTGATTGATTTTGATGAATTTATCGAGGGCATCATCGAGCAAGTTACGCCCTTGGCCGCCGCCAAATCGATCACCCTTCAAAATTGCACACTGCTGCCAGTCGCCTTTATCGGTCATGTGGACACGCTGATCCGCCTCTTTCTCAACCTGCTGGATAATGCGATCAGGTATACCCAGGTTGGGGGTGAAGTAATCATTTGTGCGCATGCCAATGGCACAACCGTAGCGATTACAATCCAAGACAATGGCCCCGGTATTTCACACGAACATCTGCCGCACTTGTTTGACCGCTTCTATCGCATCGAATCCTCGCGTACGCGCTCACTTCACGAACAAAGCGGTACTGGGCTAGGCTTAGCCATTGCCTACGTAATTGCCCGCATTCACGGTGGGCAATTACGCGTCGCAAGCGAACCAGGTCATGGTGCAACCTTTACCGTCGAGTTACCCGCTACCCCGCCGGCTTAGGATGACAGGATGATCTCGTCTTAGCGACCCGACACTTTGCCGCGGCAGGGTTGAAACCGCGCCCAGAGGGCGGTTGCCTCCTAGGCGCGGCAACTCGTTTTTTAGTGCCTGCACCCAATGGGTGCGCTTCTACGGAAGCGGCCCCGACTTCCTGTCCCTGTCAGCAGGCCATTTCAATGGCCCAGCCAAAAGTGTCGGGTCGCTAGATCTCGTCTACTGAATCATCCTGTCATCCTCTCACCTTGTCATCCCTTCATCAATCTCTTAATCGCGTGCGCTATGCTAGGGTTATCCTGCTGATGTGCACAAAGCGAAGGATACAAGACAACTTCAACCAATTTGGTATCGATGGAGGTATCGACAATGACGATTAAAAAAAGGTACGGGTTCGTGATTTTTCTCCTGTTGCTCGCGCTATGCGTAGCCGGCAGCATTATCGTTGGATCCAATGGGGTGAACGCGCAAGCTGGGAGCACTGATCCTGATGAGGGTTACACAGTGGACGTTACTCCGGCTGACTTTGTGAAGATTGTGGACAATCCCTACTTTCCCCTCATCCCCGGCACGCGTTGGGTTTATGCCGGCAAGCTGGCCGATGGCAGTACGGAACGCATTGAGATCGAGATTCTCCACGAGACGCGTCAAGTCAATGGTGTTGCGGCGACGATCCTACATGATACCGTCTACCAAGCGGACAAATTGGTCGAAGAGACCTTTGACTGGTACGCCCAGGACAAGGATGGTAACGTCTGGTACCTCGGCGAAGCCGTGGACAACTATGAAAATGGCGTACTGGTTGACCATCATGGCTCCTGGGAATGGGGCGTCGATGGGGCGTTGCCGGGCGTCAACATGTGGGCGAACCCAGCCGAGCGATTGAATCAAACCTACTACCAGGAATATTATGCCGGCCAAGCAGAGGATCAAGGACAACTGCTCAGTGCTACTGAACAGATCACGGTGTCGGCCGGGTCATTCAGCGAGGTAGTGCAGACCTATGACTTCTCCGCTTTGGACCCAGATCTGCAAGAGCAGAAATTCTTTGCACCGGGTATCGGCAATATCAAGGAGTTAGATTTGCTCACCGGCGAGGAAGTCGTGCTGGTGGAATTTACACCTGCCCCATCCGCGGTGTTGTTACCCCAACCAACCACCGGTATGCCGTCTGGTGTCGCCGCCCAGAGTGAACGGGTTGACCTCGTCAAACCGACATTCTCCAACCCGCTCTCGATCACCAACCCACTGCTGCCCATCACACTGGTCGATCAGCTTATCCAGGTGGGCGAGAAAGAAGGCAAGCCCCATCGCACCGAATTTACACTGCTGCCCATCACCACAACCATCGAATGGGATGGTGAAAAGACGCCGGTGCAGGTGCTTCAGTTTGTTGCCTATCTGGACGGGCGCGTTCTCGAACATGCGCTCGACTTTCTGGCCCAAGCGGACGATGGGTCAGTCTGGTACTTTGGCGAGGATGTTTTCAACTATATGGATGGCGTTGTCGTCGATAATGAAGGTACTTGGCTTGCCAGCCAGGATGGTCTACCGGCCATGATCATGCCCGCCAATCCACAGGTTGGCAATGTCTACCGGGTAGAGAACTTCCCCGCCAAAGCGTTTGAGGAAGTCACGGTGATGGCTGTCAACCAGACACTTGAAGGGCCACGCGGCTTCATCCAAGGGGTGATGTTTGTCCAACAGATCGGCCTGGAAGGTACGACCACAATCAAGGCTTTTGCGCCTGGCTATGGCGAATTTCTGGCTCACGGTGAAGATGCAGCGGTCGCCGTGCCAACCGATACCCTTGTGGACCCGTTACCAATTGAACTTGAGACTTTGCGAAACGGGGCCAATACGCTCTTCGCCGCCGCCGCGCCGGAAGAGTGGGACGCCATCACTGCGACCCTTGCTGACATGAGCAGTGCGTGGGAGAACCACCAGTCTACCGTTGACTTGGGCAACCTCTTCCCATTGCTCGACACGCAGCTGGCCTATGCGCTCAACGCACTGACGGTAGCTGTTACGAAACGCGATGCCGGCGCAACCCATAATGCCGCCTTCGCCGTTGCCATTGCCACCCTTGATCTCCAGATGCCCTACCGCCCGCGTGCCGAGATCGATCAAGCCCGTTTCGATCTCTGGAGCCAGCGCGTGCTGGTTGACCTGCAAGGCGACGAATCAGGCGCGGTCCAGGGCGATGTCACCACCCTGGAACTCATCCGCGACCGCTTTGCTCATTTGCTTGGTAACGCTGATCACATGCAGCTTGACAAGTATCTTGCCAAATTGCGGACGGCTGTCGACGCGAAAAAGTTCGCAGCGGCGGCTACAGCCGCGCATCAACTGATCGAGTTTCTGGCTGGGCTTCCGTAGCATGATCCCCCAGTAATGGCGTCGCATGCTGGGTGATGGTATCGGCTGTGTTACGCAGCAGGATCACCATCACCCAGAGCGCGAACAGGCCAAGGGCGGCAAAGCCGATCATCGGGCCGATGATTTGGGCGGTCGTAAATGTGATTCCGGCCAGCCATTGGCTGACCGTCTGCGCGATGATCATCGGCGTCAATAGGATTTCCAACACGAGCAATGCAAAGGCGACCAGATAACCCAGTGGGTTGCGCCGCAGGATCAACGTACCAGCGATCAAAGTGGCGGGTGTAATAATCCCTAAATCAAGTACGTCTGTGATTTTAGTGCTGTAGATTCCTACTAGCGCTGGCATTTGGTTTTGGATCAGGTCATTCAGCAACGGTTGTAGCCAGATCACCAGCGTGGCTAGGCCGCTTACGAACATGAAGATAGCAATGCCGCGCCTTGGCAGAGCCGGCGCAAGATGGTCTGCCAGCAGTTGGCGATCAATCGACGCAAAGAGCAGCACGAATGCAAAGAGGCTGGCCGAAAAGAGCGCGATATAGACCAGAAAGGCCGAATTAAAGGCAATCCCTAGCGCATAGCTGCCGTACACGTAGAGAAAGTAGACCAGCGTGCCCAGCAGGAGCAAGCCGCCGCGCAGTGATCCACGCCAGTAGCGCAGGGTGGCATAGACCAGAAGCGGGATAGCCAGCACAAGCGTCACCATATCATTGCCGCGGTTAGCTGCGCCCGTAAAGCGGGTATCGTAGCGATATAAGCCGTGCCCATAAATCTGAACTTCCTGGCCGCGCAAAGAGGTAAAGGTAAAGGGCGCCCCCTCGTGCGGCCAGAAGAAACCGGCCCCCACCGCGAGCAGTGCCAGCACAACGATCAAAGATGAGAGTCCGACAACGAGATTTGAACTTTTCATGAGTATCCTTCTTCCTATTTCATCCCCGATCGGTCACGAAGTGCGGATATAGGGGCCATAGGCCACATTGAATTGAGTCTACGGTTGCGTTTGCGCCAATACCTTGTTCACTAAAGCGTCGGCAAGCTCGGTAGGCGTGGCGCCATGCCCAGATGCGAGCCAGATCAGCTCCTTGTGCGGTGCTTGCAACCCGTTGTAGTAACGTTCGACCAGCGACGCCATTGCGTTGACATGTTGGCGTCCAACCAAGAAATAGACCGGCACATCTAATTGCGCCGCTTGCGTCGTGAAATCGAGATCGCGCAATTGCGGGTAGAGCACGGGGAACGAATCGAGCAGCCCGCGGGCAAAATTCACCCGGTCCACCAGCCCATATTCACGGGCAAATTGGGGCACGAGCAGCAAGACCAATTGGAGCGTAGGCGAATCCATGTAGCGGAAGAGTACGTTGTTATAGACCGCGTATTTCATCTATCTTTGTTTTTTCATTGCGGCCTTCAAGCACGGCTGCCCCAATAAACCAGCCGATAAACAGACCGCTGAGCGCACCCAGCGCGATGCCAAGAGTATTATTCTCTAGGGATGCCCCCAAGAAAATACCAAAGACAGCCCCCATTCCTACTCCTAAAAGCAGGAAATAACCAAGTTTGTGTGTCATTTTGTTTCTCCCTTATGTCCAGTCTTTCTCGACTATTGCATTGGCGCTGTCTGCGCCAACACTGTGTGGACCATCACCTCGACAAACTTTGCGGACTCGCTTGTCCAGGGGGTATGGCCCGAGTGTTCAAACCAGATCAATTCCTTGTGGGGCGCATCGAGCAGGGTATAATATTCCTCGATGAGGGCAGGCGGCGCGTTGACATCGTGACGACCAGTCAAGAAATAGACCGGCACGTCCAGCCGCGGTGCCTGCTTGCGAAAATCAATGTCCCACAGTTGCTGATAGACAATGCCAAGTGTATCCAACGGCCCGCGCGCCCAGTTGACCTTGTCGATCAGGCCATATTCCGGGCTAGCCAAATCGCGGGGCGTGTTAAAGCCGCCAATAATCGCCGGGTTTTGATTCATATAGGCATAGGTGTCTTTGAGGTAGTTGACCTGCTTCCAGGCCACGCCAGCACCGTAATAAGGTGGTGGTCCCTGTTTCTGGAGTTGCTGTACGCGCGCTGTATCGCCTCGTTCTTGTGCCCAATCGATGGCAAAGTCGTAGCAGATCAAGTCCGTTTCTAGAAAGGCCACCATCTGCGCAGTGCCAACAAAGGCGTGGATCAACGTTGGATAACGCTGTGTCAGCATGAGGCCCAATGCGCTGCCCCATGATTCACCCAATATATAAACCTTCTCCTGACCAAAACGTTGGCGCAAGTAGAGAATTAACGCATGGCCATCGCTGATATAGCGTTCAGGGGTCAGGGTCGCACGATCCATCGCCGCAAACGATTTGCCCGCGCCGGGCTGCTCCCAATTGACCATGACAAAATGATCTTCCAGCCCACTCAGTGCGTGTCGCGCTGTCGTCAATTGGCTGCCACCCGGCCCACCCGCCAGAAAGAGCAGCACCGGTTTGGTGGCATCCTTACCCCGGATTGTGATCCATTGCTCGCTATCGCCCAACGTCACCTTTTCCAGCGTGGCAATACTGCCGGGGATAGGGGCGCCCTGTGCATCGGTGATCGGCGGGGTGGTGGCATAGGCTTGTGACGCCCAAACGGCCAGGAGCGAAATCACAAACATCGCTAGAATCACTCCGGTGATCAGCAGTGCTGTCCGTTTAAACCAGAAAAGACTAAAGACCAGCGCAATATCGACGACGGCCAACGCAAGCGATAGGTAGCTTGGAACGGCAGTTGCAACAAACAAGAGGGGGATCGGCAATGCGATTCCCAAAACCAGGATGCCCATCAAAAGCCACATCAGTATAAGCCCAATCTTGCGTAGCGATTGATGCGGCGGTGGTGCTGTGTTGCGACGAACTGGATAAACTAGTGTGCTCATCATCGTTTCCTCTATCTATTTCATACTGCTGTACGGTCATCGGCCTTGAAAATCGCCTAGACCATCAATAGGTTCCAATTCAGCAAGAACCAGAGAAATGTCACCGCGGCCAGGGTCACCAAGGTGTAATGGATGCGCCATGCCGTGCCCCAATAGTGATCCTTCCAGGCCAGTATGGTGAAAATTAGCAGCGCCACAATTCCTGGAAGGTTGATCCACCAGAGCCGGGTGATCGTCATTATAGTCGCCATTGGAAAGACAAAGGTGTCGCCAAAACCCAGTAGGAGAGCAAGGAACCAGACGAGCAGCCCACTATTGAGCAGCGCCAACCCCACCGCGGTCCAACGCGCCGCCGCGGCCCAACGACCGGGACGCTTACCACCCCGTCGACGCCGCACGAGCCACTCGACCGGCCACGCCAGCGCGGCGGTGAGCATGATCAATAACGCGCTACCCGCGAGCAGCAACTGGAAACTCACCGTTTGATACCAGGGTATTTTGAAGTAGGCAAATGACCCCCAGAAGATCTGCGTCACTTGCCCTTGTGGGTCGGTGCGATAGATCAAGGCGCGCGGGCCATCTACCTGATGGAAAAGCCCCGGCTCGATCTCGGTATAGGTACGCGACCCAACTTGTAATGTGTTGTTGGCACCTGGTTTTACGGTCAGCGCCTCACTTTGCCAGGTCACTAATTTTTGTGGCGATTGGTGCGCCACGCGCGTAGAGACATAATTGCCACGCAGCGCAGCAATGCGTTGGGCACTGTCTATGGGTGGCGCTACGGTTGCGGTCACCGGTGCTGGATAGAAATGATCGACAAAATTAATTAAAGATTGATATAGCTCGGCGACGGGGGTGTTATAGGAAATAAAGAAGCCAACATTTTCATCGGGGATCAGTGCCAACATGGTGTTAAAGTAGGCGCTACCGCCCGTGTGCCAGGCAATCGACTTTCCGTTCTGCTCCGAAACCATAAAACCATAGCCCATGCCATTGACGCGCGGGTCGTAGGCAAACTGTCGCTGATGCATAACAGCGCAGCTCGCCTCCTGTAAGATGTGTGCGTCACCGACCTGACAGTGGTTGAGATGCATGATCATAAACTTGGCCATGTCAGTGGCCGTCGTGTGGATTGGCGCCGCAGGCGCGCCTGCTACCCATTCAAAATCAACCGAACTATATTGGCCGTTGCGATAGTGGTAGCCTTTGGAGAGATCAGCCATGAGTGCTGGCGGCAAAGGCTGTGTTGCTGTGCTTTGGGTCATTGCCAGCGGTGTAAGCACATGATCGGTAATATACTGCGCATATGGTTCGCCAGAGACGCGCTCAATGATATAGCCGGCCAGGACGGTGGCATAGTTGGAATAAGCAAAGGTTGTGCCTGGGGCGTAGACGCGCGCCGGTACCGTGGTCTTGAGAAACTCCCCGAGTGGCAACAGAGCGGCCTGATCGGCAGCCAGCAGCGCGGCGAATTGTTCCTCGAAGCCAGCGGTATGGGTTAGCAAATGTTCTAGCGTAATCGCTTCGGCAAAGGTCGCGGGGAGCGTAAAATCGAGATATTGATTGATATCCGTATGCAAGTCAAGCTTGCCCTGCTCCACCAGTTGCATCAGCGCTGTCCAGGTGAAGAGTTTGCCGGTCGAGCCTGGAAAAAAGAGCGTTTGGTCTGCCGTAACTGGTATTTTCTGGACCAGATCGGCATAGCCATAGCCCTTGGCAAAGAGCAGTTCGCCATCCTTGACCACGGATACGGTCGCGCCGACAATGTGCTCATCGGCAAGCTGTTTGGCCAGGGTAACATCGAAAAAGTCCGCCATTGCTTGCGCGGTCATTGGTGCGGCTGATACAACGTCGGCGGCCAGGGCCGGTCTGATACCGGTGCTGGCGATCAGCAGAAGAATCAGGAAACATGTTCGTATCAAATAAAGCAAACGTCGATAAAGCGGCAAGCTTGGTTTTTTTGTCTGTTGCATCGTGATCTCCCTCATAGAAAGGCTCGATGACCATTCTGTCCTGTCATCATGTCAGTGACATTCCATTTGATTGTAGCTGTTCACTGTGGAAATCGCATCAGGCAAGTGGGGAGAGGAGAGGATAATCACATAGACAGGTTTTTCACTAGCCAGATGGCTAGCTAATGGGGTTGAAGGTGGACAGTGGGGAAGTGGTTCCTATGAAAGTCAATCCGCACGAAGTTGCGGCCTGAAAGTGCCGCTCAAATACCTACTTTTGGGGGTATAGTTCATTACATGTTGGCGATCAAACGTAATAGAGATTATTCCGATTTGTTATATCGGCAACAAACCAGGTGCAATTGTTCTTGTAGGTGCGGTTTGTAACCGCACAATCGCGGTCGATGCCGACTTGTGCGGTTACAAACCGCACCTACGAATGCACAAAATTAAATGGGAATAAGATCTAATAAAATTGTCCGTCGGCCCATAGATAACCGCAATTATATTGAGTTCAATTTGAAAACCGGCGTTTGATGCAGCCATGATCAGCGTGCCGGGGACTGACCAGCGAAAGTTCACAGTGCAGATCTACACTTGGTCAGTCCCCGGCACGCTATCGTGAAACGCCGGCTTTTATTGTGCGTGCTCGTTACCCGAGCTGTCCACGCGCTCTGTGCATAAAGTGCCGATCACGTTGGCCTAGGCCGGTTGCTGCCCCCATTAATGTGAAAACAAGAAACGTTGTCGGTTGGAAATGCCTAGCTCTCACAATCCGGAAAGCGCAACTTGCGGACCAGCGTCACCAAGATTGTGCCATCGATTATGACATAAGCGTGATGAGAATTTTCACGCGGCTTGCAAGCGCCCTTCGATCATGCCAAACGGTTCGTCGATGGGCATGAAGATCTGATTTGGGTTTTCGAGGTGAAAGGGGCTCAAATCTACCAAAAGATTGTGTTTATTGGGCATCAAGAGATGAATATCAGCGAGCGCCGGAATCTGTGCCAAGGCGGCTTTGCCCATTTCATAGAGTGTATTTTGCAACGAGTTACTTGGGTGGGTGGCGAAGATTTCGATTACTGTCTGGCGCAACTGTGCGCGCAATTCGACAAAATTCACCGTATTTTGCTTGTAGTGCCACTGCACCAATAAATTGGTGCCCAGCAGGCGATCATCGGTCTCTTTTAACGTTGTATATTCATCGCGCAAAAACCCAGAGAAGCCCGATTCGGTCGTCTTGAGGATCAACAGATCGCGGATACTGGATTGAACTTGCATTGCTGTGGCCGTACGCGTGATGGTGCAGCAATTTTTTTCTGTGTTTGTCCCTGTAAAAGCATGGGGGTGCAATTCACCGGCGATTGTCATGCGTTGCCAGCTCGTTTCCACAATATCAACCGTCACCTCATCCACATTGGCTAAGCGTTCTTGAAAATGGCGACTTAGATCGATGCCAAATTCTTCGATGGAATGGATGGGGTGATCCTTGGCTAGCACATAAACAGTGTTCTTGATCGTATCTGTGGGCAGAACGGCGTGGTTGTCACCGGTTAGATAGGTGGCGCTAAAATCACCGGCCAAGATTACCTTCACGGTCAGCTCTTGTAGGTGGTGCTCTCGGCCATTGCGGGTCACTTTAACCAGGCGAACGTCACTTTTTCCATAGCTGTTGTGGCTGAGTTTGATGGCCATAGTTGATTCTCATGTGATTGATAACTTCAAAATAAATACTAGACCTTATGCCGATTTAATTTTGTGCATGTGTAGGTGCGGTTACAAACCGCACCTACAAGAACAATTGCACTTGGTTTTGTTGCCGAAATAACAAATCGGCATAATTTCTAAGAAATAAATAAGGATAGGTGGGCTTGCGTTTGTTTGTCGAGTGGCAAGCGCAAGTATGCAAACAACGAACAGATGCTTAACTGCCGCGGTAGGTTGTATAGCCGAATGGGCTTAAGAGCAACGGTACGTGATAATGTTCAGTGGCCTGTTGGATCGCAAAAATAATTGGAATATAGGGATAAAAACTCTGCAGATTGTGTTGCTGGAAGTAGTCGCGCGTGTCAAAGGTTAGCCGGTAGATACCCACCGTCAATCGCGCATCCGGCGGCAATAGATCACCAATCCGGCCATCTTGATTGGTGATCCCGCTGGTCACCACCTGCCACGCTTGCCCTTCCCGCGCGAGTTCCAATGTCACTTTGACGCCGCTGGCTGGCTGGCCGCGGCTGGTATCCAAGACATGGGTTGTAATCAGGCTCATGGGTCTATTCCTTCTGTGGCAATAAGGCCAAATCGTCTAGCAGCTTGCCCAGGCGGATTTGCGTGATCTTGCGCTGTTCTTCGGCAGCAATTTTCAGCTCAAGCGTGGGGGGATGGGGCAGGCGTTGTTCGAGGAGCGCCAACATTTCTGGGGCGCTTTTGCCGGTGGCACAGACGATAAAGATGTAGCCAAACTTTTGCTCATAGGCGGCATTGCCTTGCGCCAACCGGGTTAAAATTGCTTCCGAGGCTTCGCGCACGCTGGCCTGTTCCGCGGCGGCCCAAGCTTTTGTGCTGGCAAATTTTGTGCGTAAACTCGCCATGTCGCCAATCTTTGGGTGATGAGTGAACGCTTCGCGCCACTCATCTGGCTCAAGCGCCCACCAAATTTCATCGGCTGCGCGCCGCACCTGCTCTGGGCTGGCAAACGGGCGTCGTTCCACCATGCGTGTAACCCACTGTTCTGCCCCACAACACTGGGTCAACCTCACCCGTGCGGCTTGTCGATCTAGCTGGTTTAATGTTTCGATAGCGCTCACGCTCTTCCGGTAACTCCTTCTTCGCTGGGCGGATCACCTTGCCGCAGATGGATTAGAGAGGGTCATATATCGAATTGGGTTGACGCGTAGCAGACCTAAGCGCTGCCATCGGCTGGCGAGCCATGCGCTATTCATTTTATACCAACAGCGGGATTTTTAGAAAAATTGCTTTACTGACTCACGATGGCTACTCCGTGCCCCAGATGACGGCGAGCCGCTCATCGCGTCCGCAACCGGCGCGGTAGGCGGCATAATGGTCAGGATTCTTGAGATAGAATTTCTGATGGTACTCCTCTGCCGGATAGAACGTGCTGGCTGCTACGATCTCGGTAGCAATCGGCTCGTCAAAGCGCCCCAAGGCCGCCAACACTTGCTTGCTGGCTTCGGCCAAGCGTTGCTGTTCGGCGTCGTGATAGAAGATCGCCGCGCGATAACTAGATCCGCGGTCACAGAATTGCTGATCCACTGCCACCGGATCGATGTCGTGCCAAAAGGCATCTAGCAAATTGGCATAGCTGATCTGGGTAGAATCGTATACCACCTGCACCGATTCCGCGTGCTCGGTAATTTCGGCGGCGACCTGAGCATAGGTGGGATTGGGCCAATTGTCGTCGCCCATGTAACCCACGGTAGTTGTGATCACGCCGGGTACTTCGTCGAGCATCCGCTGCATAGACCAGAAACAGCCGCCCGCAAAGGTGGCAGTTTCTAGCGCTTCTGGATCGTACACTGGCGTGGCGACTGGAGCGACAGTCGAAACGCTGGCATTCGCAACCGGCTGTGCCGCTGCACCACAGGCCGCCAGCACACAGGTCGCGCAAAGTGTGCAGACGAGTAATAAGATTTTCATCGTTAGCTCCTCAAGGCGGGCAAGGGTTGTCCCTCGGCGACAAAGTTCAGCGCCAGACCGTTATTGCAGTAGCGCAGGCCGGTTGGCCGGGGGCCATCATCGAACAAGTGACCCTGATGTCCACCGCAGCGGCTGCAATGGTATTCGGTTCTACTCAGTAATAGCGCGCGATCGGTTTTTGTCCCGACGCTAGCGGGCCGCGCTTCATAAAAGCTCGGCCAACCGGTGCCGCTGTCATATTTGGTCGCGGACGAAAAAAGCGGCTGCGCACAACCAGCGCAGACGAATGTGCCGGCACCGTGCTCATCATTCAGTGGGCTGGAAAAGGGGCGTTCTGTATTCTCTTCAAAGAGCACCCCATAGACATCGGCGGGCAACAACTGCTGCCATTCGGACAATGGTTTTTGCAGTTGGATATTCTCCGATTGGATAGGCGCTGTGTTGTTACCGTCACTTTCCGTGGCGACCGGATCGGCGGCGCGGCCACAAGCAGCCAACACCACGGGGACTGTCGCTAGCGCCAATAGATGCCTGAGAAAGTTTCTTCGCTGCATAAGTTCCTCCTTGCTCCGGTCAAGCAGAGCACTCATAAAGTTTACACATATCGCACATCATGCGAATTTAGGCATTCTACCGCATCGTTATTATAATAGTAATGCTCAATTATTGAATAATTAACCCAAGTTGTGACCTTGAAATACTGCGCGTAATCATCGATTTTTTGAACTGACCGGCGTGTGTTTCGATTATGTTGCATTGATGATTTGAAGCAAAAATGGCAAGCTACAGGCCCTTAGGGTCTGTCCAGAAATAAAATAGTGAATTTTGTATAGAAATGAAGTCATGTGATAATTGAGAGAGAAGCAATGGAGAATCACATGACGAAAGCGAAAACACGCGACGAAAAACGCAAAGCCGAAGCCGAGATCAAAAGCCGCTATGCGAGTCTGCAAGGAACGCTGACAGAACGAAGTCGACGGCTGTTTGCAGGCAGTGAAGCACTGGCCTTCGGCTGGGGCGGCATAACAGCAGTGAGTCGTGCAACCGGCATATCGCCGACGGTAGTGCGACGAGGCCTAGACGAATGCCAAGAGATTGAGTCCGGGATGCTCGCCACAATCGCCCGCCATCGGCGCCGAAATCGGGGTGGCGGACGAAAGAAACTGACGGCAAAGCATCCTGAGCTCTTGCCAAC
>DAOTTR010000329.1:0-5240 GCA_034437715.1 Caldilineaceae bacterium | reverse complement strand
GGTAGGTTGATCTCCGTCTGCGGTGTCGCCGACAGTTCAATCTTGGCCTTTTCCGCCGCCTCGCGCAAGCGTTGTAGTGCCTGGCGATCCTGGCTCAGATCAATGCCCTGTTCCTTCTTAAATTCGTCGGTCAACCAGTGGACGATGCGCTCGTCCCAGTCGTCGCCGCCCAAGTGCGTATCGCCATTGGTCGATTTAACCTCAATGACGCCGTCGCCCACTTCGAGCACAGAGACATCAAAGGTGCCACCACCCAAGTCGAAGACCAGAATCGTCTCGTCGGTCTTTTTGTCCAGACCATAGGCCACGGCGGCCGCGGTCGGCTCGTTGATAATGCGCAGCACTTCCAAACCGGCAATCTGGCCGGCGTCTTTGGTCGCCTGGCGTTGGCTATCATTGAAGTAAGCCGGCACTGTGATCACGGCCTGCTTAACTTCTTCGCCCAGATAAGTCTCAGCATCGCGCTTAAGTTTACCCAGCACCATGGCGCTGATCTCTTGTGGCGTGTAGACCTTGTTCTTGTTAGGAATCGACACGCGCGCGTCGTGGTTAGGACCCTCGGCAATGGTATAGGAAGTCATACCCATCGTTCGCTTGGTTTCTGTGTCATCGAAGCGACGACCCATCAGGCGCTTGACCGAATAGATCGTATTTTCTGGGTTTACCACAGCTTGGCGCTTAGCGGTAATACCGACCAAACGTTCACCGCTCTTGGTAAAAGCGACTACAGAAGGCGTCGTCCGATTGCCTTCGGCATTGGCAATCACCGTCGGGTTGCCACCTTCCATAACGGCAACAACACTGTTCGTGGTGCCCAAGTCGATCCCAATAATCTTACTCATTCGTATACTCTCCTCCGCAAAAATATTTTAAATGCGCTCTATAACAAGTTTTGAATCGCACATCTGCAAAAGCAATGGTCTTTGAACTAACTGTCTATCCAATCCAATCTAATCTAATCTGCAGACCGGCTATGCCTGTGCTCACAATTACCTTTATTATAGAGCAGAGATATTTGTAGGACGTATAGTTTGTGTTAGCAAATTGTTTGAATTCTAAAGGGGCATCAAGTGGAGGATCACATTCAGGCTATTGCGACCACGAGACCGCCGCCAACCTTGGCGGCGGTCTCGTGGTCAATCGTTACAGCGGAGGTAAGCATAGGCGTGGTCGTGTCAATTTGATCAGGTTGCTTTGGCTTACCCTTTGAGTGCGCCAAAGGTAAGCCCACCGGTGATATATTTCTCTAGTGCCATACCGGCCACCACCATCGGGATCACACTGATCAGCGCAATCGCACTCATGTTCCACCATTCCGTGTAGCCGGTTTGGCTGACTTGCATTTGCATAAAGAGGGGAATGGTAACCGATTCGCGGAAGGTGAGGGTCACCGCAACCAGATACTCATTCCACGCGCCGATTAGGGCCAGCACAAAGACCGCCACCAAGCCCGGCGCAGCCAGTGGCATGGCAATGCGAAAGATAACGATCAGGCGCGAGGCACCATCGATCAGCGCACTCTCTTCGATCTCCACCGGCAGCCCGGCAAAGAAGTCGCGCATAACCCAGACAATAAAGGGGATGCCCCCGCTGGCGTAGACGATGATGAGCGCGGCGCGGGTGTCGAGCAGTTTCAACTCGCGGAACATCACCAGGAAGGCCAGGATAAAGAGCGCACCGGGAAAGATACGCTGTGACATAAAGCCCAGCACAATCGCGTTGTTACGATTGCCATAATTGAAGCGTGCCAACGCATAGCCGGCCAAAGAGCCGATCACCAACGCAATTGTCGAGGAGACGAAAGCAATGATGACACTATTCATAAAGGGGTGCATAAACCAGCTCAACCGTTCGACCAGCAGATAGCGCCATGCACTAAGGCTTGGCTGAAAATCGAGCCAGGGGAAGTAGGTAGCGCCGCCGGCCATATCCTTGCCCGTCTTAAAGGAGGTAATGACCACCCAATACATAGGAAAGAAAAGAACCAGCGACCAGGTGATCAAAACAAGATAAGAAACGGTTGCCGTCAACCGTTTTTGTACACGTATATTCATGACTGTCCTCCCTTGCTCGTGCTCATTTTGGCTCCATGCCGCGGCGGGTCATGTAGACAAAAGCGCTGCCAAAAATTAACATAATCACCAACAGAAAATAGGCTTGACTGCTGCCAAAAGCCAAATCGCCGCCCTTCACGCCGATCCTATAGATCGCCAGGGTGACCGATTCGGTCGACTGACCAGGGCCGCCACCGGTCAAGGTCATGATGATGTCGACCACTTTGAACGCATCAATGATGCGGATTAACAAGGCCGTAATCGTAATTGGCATAATCAGCGGCACGGTGATGCGCCAGAAGGACTGCCAAGCGGTTGCCCCATCCACGCCGGCTGCCTCATGCAGATCGGGCGGCACGCCCTGTAATCCGGCCATCAACATCAGCACCATAAACGAGCTCCATTGCCAGACATCGATAATGATCAGGGCAACCATGGCCCAAAAAGGATCGGTAAACCAGGGGACGCCCTTAAAGCCGAGCGAACGCAGAATCTCATTAATCGGGCCGATGTCTTCCTGGAAGAGCATCTTGCCGACCACAAAGGCGACAACGACAGGGCTGACCATGAGCGGCATTAAAAACCAGGTGCGAAAAAATTTACGGCCATAGGTAATATTGTTAAGACAGACGGCGATAATCATCCCGATAATGAGTTGGGTCGGCACTACGCCTAACATAAAAACTACCGTGTTACGAACCGTGCGCCAAAAGGACGAGTTATGGATCAGCTTTTCGAAATTCTTAAAACCGACAAAGCTCGTCTCGCCACCCACGCGAAATAGATGCAGATCGGTGAAGGCCGCATAGAGTGTCCACAACACGGGAATTGCCAGTAATGCCACGACGACGATCACAGCCGGCAGCAAAAGAATCCATTTCCAGGCTGCGTCGCGGATCTCAAAGCGCGCCCGCTGGGTGACTTTTGTCGCCAACTCAATCGGAGTACCAGTTATATCCATCGTCATTTGTCCCCTCACCACAGCATAGAACGCGGTATGCCACAAATCTTGCCGATAGACACCTAGTGATGCGTAGAAAGCATGCCACTAGGACGCAGATCCAGGCCAGTGTGAAGCACCCGCGTTCTATGAAGCAGAATCCAGCTATAGGCCCATTGTGCGCAAGTAGGTATCCGCCTGCGACTGCATACCACCCATGCGCTCGCTGATCTCGTCGAAGGCCGCGGCGGCCTCATCCAAGGCCGCCTGGGCAGACATTTCTGCGCCCATCGCCTTGGCGACCGCCAATTCTAGCGCGTCACGATATTGCACCCAACCAGGGAATGCCAGGTCCGTTACCGCATTGGGGTGATCCAGCGTGGCTTTGGCCGTGTCCAAATAGTCCTTGGCTACTTCTTCACCCAATTTCAGCGGCCCGTTGGCAAAGGCATCCACGTTCTCGAGTTGGCTAAAGCGATAGGGGCTGGCACCAGTCGGATTCGTTACAAACCAAAGCCCGCTCTCCGGCTTGGTCAATTGAGTCACCATATCCCAGACCGGCCCGATCTTAGCGTTGTCGTCCTTGACGCTGGCAGAGACGGCAATCACCCAGCCGCCAAAGGCATGGAAGGGTGCATGGCTTGGCTGCTCAAAAGTCTCCCATTCACCCGACTTGGAATTGTACACTTCGGTCGAGCCGGGCAGAATGTTATAGCCCTGCATGCCTTTGATCACCGACAACTCGGGGTCAGTCGTGGTCGTCACGGCATCCCAGCTATACGTCGAGACCGCGCGCCCGCC
This sequence comes from Caldilineaceae bacterium, assembly GCA_034437715.1. GTDB lineage: Bacteria > Chloroflexota > Anaerolineae > Caldilineales > Caldilineaceae > JAHBVH01. The sequence goes on along the minus strand of DAOTTR010000329.1, from coordinate 1,445 downwards.
GATCGTAGCGTTGATCGAGTCACCGTAGGTAAAGTTGGCACCGCCGGGCGGTGCCCATTTTGTGTTTTCTTCTACCCACTCTTCCAACGCCCGTACAAAGCCAGGGTTATTGATGCGTGCCTGCCCGGTTTCGGTGTCGATAAAATAGCCGTGATCATCGGGGTGCTTGGCATAGGCAGTCGCACGCGAATGGAAACCCCACCAGGCTGTATCACCGCGCTTGGTCATGCAGGCAATGCCGAAGTCGTCTTCTTCGCCGTTGCCATTCCAATCCCAACCCGTAAAGAACTCGGCAATCTCACGCCACTGTTGCCACGTTTCGGCCCCGTTTTCTGGGTTCAGATCATAGCCGTAGGTATTCTTAAACCTATCGTTGATTTCTGAATTGGCAAAGAGATCTTTGCGGAATGCATAATAGTGAACATCACCGTCATAGGGCAGCGCATAGGCTTTCCCCTCCCAAGTTAAGGTGCGGACAATATTGGGCAGAATATCGTCCCAATCGATCTCATCTTGTACTTCTTGGGGCACTTCCATCAGCGCGTTCGCCGCGATCACGTCGGCACGCGCGTTGCTGGGGAACTGAAACACATCGGCCAGATAAGTGTCGGTGGCCACCGACTGCATGATTTTGTCTTCCAGCTCTTGCTGTCCAAACGAACCGCGCTCCCACGCGTATCCCTTCTCGCCAATCCAGGGTGCCAAAAATTCTTCGACACGTGCGCCCATGCTTTCCAATCCAGCATAGCGGATGGTTACTTGTTCTTGTGCTGGTGCGCCAATACCACCGGCAGGTGCAGAGGCTGGCGCGCAAGCGGCTATCAGTGCGATGGCAGCTGTGCCGCCGGAAAGGCGCAGAAAAGCGCGCCGCGACAGATTGTGGACAGAATGGGTGTTGTGGGTCATCTAGGTTCTCCTTTGGTTGTAAATGGTTGACAACATTGAGCAATAGCACTGGAACCGGACGTACCTAAACAAACAAAAATCCGACTACGAAAACGTAAAAGGGAGTTGGAAAAAGTAATGTCAAAGTGCCAACAAAGAGGCCAAGCAACGAACGTTATTGTAAAATTTTACCTATTCATGGGCTGACATATTATCTGGGAAGCTGGTCTGCAATATTGTATCGCGCTGGGTTTGCGCGGTCAAATTGCAAAATAACATGTTTTTATTGGATGTAGGGGTTGAATAGTTGGAGCATTACTGTGGTCGAAGCAGCGCTCTTTGGGGAAGAGAGATAATCACAGTAATGTACAACGAGTTTAAAACTCGTTATACAGCATTACCCAAACAGCAGCGCCCAGAGGCGTGGGCCAAAGATCGCGGCGGCCACCCACAGGCTGCCGAGCACGGCAAAGACCATGGCGCCGGCCGCCGTATCTTTGGCAATTTTAGCCAAGGGGTGATAGTGAGGTGAGACAAGATCGATGGTCGCTTCGACGGCC
>DAOTTR010000328.1:0-4566 GCA_034437715.1 Caldilineaceae bacterium | reverse complement strand
AGAGATTGGCAAAGAAAAGATAGGCCAACCCCAGTCGGGCAAGGACAATGGTTACTTTGCGCAGGCGTTCTTCCCAGCGCGGCTCTTCCTGTTGCATTGATTCGCTCCCTTGTTCTTTGCTTGTTAGGACTTACGCCGGCTTCGACAAGCTCAGCCGGCGTAAAAACGACGATTTTGCGTAAGTCCTACATTTATGATGTTGTGTCCCTAAGGTCAAGCGTCTCTAGGGACGTAATGACAGTATACGTTCGGTAACATGCAGAATCATGATCGATCTATTACACATTTATTACGCGGTGGACTTTCCTCAACGACTTGCACCTATTCCCATGCCCCGCGCAACCGCGCCGCGTGGAGGATGGCGATGACACTCATACTGTCGCGGATTTCGCTTGCGATCACCATTTGCAGCGCCTGGTCAAAGGGAAAGATTGCGACTTCCAAAAATTCGGTCTCATCGGCCACCGCTTTCACTTGGGTCAAGTGACGCCCAATAAACAGATGCCCAGTTTCCCGCATGATCGACTTGCTGGGGAAATAGGTGCTGACAAAGTGCAGTTCCTGATCGTCATAGCCCACTTCCTCGCGCAGTTCGCGACGCGCGGCTTCCACAGTGGTTTCCCCCGCTTTGACACCGCCGCTGGGAATTTCCCACCGGTGATTTTCCGCAAAGATATACCGATATTGGCGTACTAACACAACGCGATCTTCATCAACGAAAGGAAGGACCGCGACACAATCATTACATTCGATCACGCCATAGATCGTCGTTTTGCCATTTGGCATTTCGGCAATATCCTCACGCAGGCGCATCCAAGGGTTGCGATAGACCTCACGGGAGGAGACCGTTTTCCAGGCTTTCGGTGCCATTAGTTACTCCGGGTTGATGGATGAAGATGTCCGCAAGTGCGGTTGTTTTGAAAACAGTTGTTTTAATTTCATCGACCCGTAAATGTAGCTACCGTTTTCAAACAGAGCGCAATTTAACGGATCGCGCATACTTCCGCCACGACCACATGCCGATTTTTGGTGCGGGCATTACGCACCGTACGCAACAAAGATACCGCGCGAAAGCCCGCAGCCCGGAATTCATCGAGGAAAGCACCGCTCTCCTTCGCACCGGCAATTCACGCAAACCAATCGCTCTCTTTCACCACTACTGCGGGGGGAAGCGGTTGGCGCAGGACAATTTCGGCAGCATAGACCGCACCGCCGGGTTGAACCACGCGTGCCAGTTCGGCAAAGATTGCTGTGCGTGCCGGATTTAGATTGAAAATGCCATTGATCAGCGCCGTGTGGATTGAGCCCTCGGCTAATGGTAGGCGCTCGGCGTCGGCGCGTAAACAGTGGAGGTTAGTCAGGCCGATCAAGGCACCATTATGGCGGGCGCGGGTGACCATGGCCGCGCTAAAGTCCACGCCGACCACCTGTCCGGTGGGACCGATGCGTTGGGCGGCCAGCAGTGAATCAAGCCCCGCGCCACAGCCAAGATCGAGGACAGTTGCACCCACAGTTAATTGGGCAAAGTGCGCAACGGCTGCAACCCCGGCAAACGATTCAAGCGCGGTCGGAGGTAGCTGCTGTAATTGGTTGTCTGGGTAGCCAACATTTTGGGCCAAAGCCCGCCCAACCGCAAAGGGGTGCTCAGATTGGGGTGTGGTGGCAATCGTAGAATAGACCTGTTCTACACGATCACGTAGGTAAGCTGCTCTGATTGCGTCCATGGTGGGTTATCGTGTACCCATGGCCGACCAGATGATCAAATTGGTTTCAGTATGTCGAACGCCCACGGCGTTCCCGATGCCGTTGGCGACTCAATTGCCTAATGAACTAACATCCGGACTTTCGACGAGCGCCATCAGATCATAACGCCCAGTGATAGCATAGACCTGTTGGATCACGGAACCGTCCAACTCCATGCCGGCCAACTCCTGCACCAGGTCTTGGACACGGCCAAGTTCCGCTTCAATAAAAACAAAAGCCTGAATCATAGTGGGTAATCTCCTGCATATTCCTTATGTTGTATTAATCATGATTCCTTCCCACGGAAGGTAAAATGGCTATCCTCAAGTGAAGGTCATTAACTTACTACTGCCGGTGCGGGCAATCTCGTCGATCTGCTGCTGAACGCGTTCGACGGCAGCGGCCAAGGGAAAGAGCTTGCGGCTGACCTGCATATCGACATCCGTCGACAGTGGGTGCCAGAAGACGCCATCCACATTCACCGTTACCTCCGGCATGAGATTGGTCATATCCAGCTCGATGCCCTCTTTGGAATAGCCGCGTTTGGCCAAGGGGCGAATAAAGTGATCTTCCTCGGGAATCCCCAACGCGGTATGAAAAGCACAGACCTCAGCCAGCCGAGCTGAATTGGCCGGCGTTTCGGTGGTACTAAGCCGGACGCGAAAACCGCGTTCCTGGAGCAGGCGGATGCCCTCAACGGTTTTGGCCCATGCCCCTTTGCCACGATACGCATCATGATCAGCCGCATTGCCGCCATCCAGACTTACTTGCACGATCAAGTTTTCGTTGTTGATGGCACAGAGTTGGTCCAGCCGTTTTGCTTGTAACAACATGGCATTGGTCAGGATCGTAGTCTTCACCCGCGCCGAGGCATAGGCGAGCATGGCATAGATGTCGTTGAGAATAAACGGTTCGCCGCCAGTAAAGAAGATGTCGCTAAACCCAAGCGCAACCGCCTCATCAACCAGACGCGTGACATTCGCCAACCCTAACGCCCGGCGCGCCGTGTTGGGGCTGGACTTTGCCACACAATAGGAGCAGCGGAGGTTGCAGTCATAGTTGGTGTAGAGCCACAGTTTCCATAAGAAAGCCGGCGCTGTACAGACTGGTATTGAAGCTTCACTGATGATTGCTTGCATCGATTGCCAAGTAGCTCCATGGAAGCCATGCATTACACGGCTTTGGCGGATATAGGATTGATGAATTCTATACGGAAAATTGGATAGGCAAGCGCCAGCTACAAGGTAGGCAAAAGGCATTAAGACAACAGATGCCAATGGCTACAAATAGACCTGTGCGCTGGTGATTGATCGTGCAACCATTAAAGCGTATTTTCACCAAAAGAAATGTAACACTCCCTACGCGGTGGGCAAGCGTGTCGTTTTAGCCGATCTGGGGGTGTGACAATCATCCGCACGAAAAACTACGCTAAGCCCAAAATAGTCGATTTCTCAGGCTAAATTTGTATATCTTATCAAACGGACGTTTACTCAGCAATTATAAATTCAAATTTTCATCTTAAAATTCGAGTAAAATCAAGTAAATTGCAGCTAATTTGGAGTCCTTTGATCAGTAAATTGAGATAAAAGTGCTGCTGTCGCATGCGATTCAGAGACTGAGCAATGCGAACTCGCAACAATTTGAGCATGCTGGTACCAATTGCGACGTTGGTGCAGCCAATAAAAGCTCTTTTGAACTCGAAATCAGCCAAAGTAGCATTTATTTTACCCAATAGATGCTTGTCTGTAAGTTATCTCTCTATCTCGAATTTATAATTGCTGACGTTTACTGAGACAGCTTGATGTGATAAAAAAAGACGCGGAATCATCCTCAAATCTGCCTCAGAAACTCGTCTCATCATTCAAAATCCCAAAAACCCATGGGCAAATCGTGTTTTTAACCCACGACAAAGTTCTTAGCGTAGGTTTCTCGTTCCATTGATTGTCACACCCCTTATTGAGACTTAGTACTACTGCGTGACAGAAATTGGACGAATAATTTTGGATTTTTGCCTATGGAAGTGTGATTTTTTGGCCGAAGCAATGCGTACTTGCTTATAGCATAAGAGTGCAATAGCGGCATTAGCGTCGAAATCTAGTTTGGGTAAAACGGCTTTCAATAAATCGACGACCTGAGGCAAAGTAAGCGCTGGGGCGTCGGTTCTGAAAATGGCTTGTGTCCGTGCCAGAAAGCCAAAGGCAAGTGCGCGTTTCATATTGATTGAGGCCGAGGCGTTGTTTCGCCTGTTCAAAGATAATTCGGGTGCCCCCTGGGCGCGGCCAACGCATAGCACAGGCATAGACGAGCTCGTCTAACGCGGTATCGGCGGGCCGGGGGCCCGGGGGACGCGAGAGGAAATAGTGAATATCCGTCGGGTCATCGGGATTGCGTCGCACGACTAACCAACAGGAATTTCCTGGTAAGCCAGCCCGCGAGGGATAGACCCGGATGGCTGCAACCTGAGCAATGAGAAAGCCTTTCGTCGCCTGACGCAGAGCATGCGTTTGCCAAGCCGCAGTTGCCAACTGAGTGGCCAGCGCGGCGACCGTTTGCGCCGCAGGTGCCGTGGGGGCGCGGCGACGGTTTGTGCCAGGTCGTCCGCGTCCCGATGGTTGAGGAATATAAGTCTCAGGTTCCACAAGCCAGCATTGTGTATTTTTCGGGACTTCTGCAAAGTAGTCGTAATTCGTTTCGCGGTCAATGCCGGTCAACGACAATTATACTTACCCAATAACGACAATTACATTTGCCCAATGGTGAGGCAGAGCCGCTAAACTAACCAGCAAAAAAAAGCTGGAGGAGTAGATGGTCTGCACGGATGCA
>DAOTTR010000327.1:0-4221 GCA_034437715.1 Caldilineaceae bacterium | reverse complement strand
GGCAAGCTGTTGATGTCAAGCATACTGTGTTCTATTGTCCGTCTACCAAGGGGCCATTCGGCCAGCGCGCCGCCAATAAAGGGTTGTACGGCTGGGGCGACAAGGCTGGCAGTGCAGGGGCGGTCAGCTGATAATAGCTTTGCCCCGCACAGGAACGACAGCGCACCTCGCCCTCGCATACCACTTCGCGTTCGTTGATGATCTCTTCCCCACACGCCGCACAGTTCACGCGCACACCGGCGCGGCTCACAATCGTCTTGAGCGGCGGTGTCAATTGCACTTCCTGAATCGAAAGTAATTCGTGCTCTGGCATTATCTGATAGGCCTGTAGCTGTGCGAAGTAGTGGCGCGATTCGTCTGGTGCATAGGCACAGGCACGCGCGCGCACATCCAACAGCGGCGCAATGCGCACGGTACGCCCGGTTTTGACATCGGCAAAGGTGGCGGCAACTTTGCCATAATCTTCAATCCGCAGCGTGCGATGGCCCACGGTGCAGCCAGTCGCCACTTCCACGCCATCGGCAAAACAGCCGTCTGTTTCCAAGATGACCAGCAGGCGTTTGTCGCGGCGTAGCAGATCCAATCCTAGCGCGGCGCCCCCGGCCAGCCCAATGCGTGCTCCCAATACCTGACGTGGACAGAGATGGCGATGCCGTTCCGTAGAAATGCGTAAAATGGCTTGTAGATCAGACACGAAAATAGGATCTCCTTTTCCAATGACCCACTTGTGGCGCAAGCGTGGCCGCAGCACACCCTGATTATACTCAACCGCAGGCAGATTGGCATAAACGGCGCGCCATATCGCGGGCGACTGGATTCATGCTTTTCTAGCCATAGACCGGGAACTGGAGCGCAACACACCACACCCCTTGCCGGCGGTTATGGCCACCCCAGTTGAGCTCCATAGGCACTACGCAGTTGGCAGCGTTGCCATCTCTGGTGGCAGGCCGGCAGGATGCCGGCATTCCCAGGCAACTGCGTAGTGTCTATCTCCAATTGACGGATAGGGCTTGGCATGCCAGCGCGATTGCGGAAAGTGCTGCCGTCTGGCACAGAATTTTTCCTCGATTTGTGGTAGAATGCGTTGTGTATCGCATTCAACCCGAGGGAGAATTTTATGAGTAACCGCCCGCTGTTGCCCTGGTATCGTCAAACATACCGGTGGGGGCAGACCAACATTACCGAAATTGACCCAACTCGCTATGACATCGACTGGTGGCGCGACTATTGGCAACGGACACGCGTCCAAGGCGTCATTATCAATGCGGGCGGCATTGTCGCCTATTATCCCAGTCGCTATCCGTTACACTACCGTGCGCAATATTTGGGAGACCGCGATCTGTTTGGTGAATTAACGCGCGCCGCCCATGAAGATGGTCTCACCGTCCTGGCGCGCATGGATTCGAATCGTACCACCGCCCAAGCCTTCCAGGAACATACCGACTGGTTTACACGCGACGCCGAAGGCAACCCCTACCAATCCGGTGATCGCTATATCACCTGTATCAATAGCCGCTACTATACCGATTTCCTGCCCGATCTGCTGCGCGAGATCATCGTGAATTATCGCCCGGAGGGCTTTACCGACAACAGTTGGAGCGGATTGGATCGCCAGCGCATCTGTTATTGCCGCAATTGTGAACGCAAATTCTTTGACGAAACCGGCGCAGAACTGCCGCAAGTTGTCGATTGGGAAGATCCGATCTACCGCGCCTGGATCCGCTGGAATTATGCCTGCCGCTTGGCGGTGTGGGATCTGAATAACAGTGTGACCCAGACCGTGGGTGGCCCAGATTGTCTCTGGCTGGGCATGAATTCGGGTAACCTGCACCAGCAAAGTTTACACTTCCGCGACACCAAAGCGATCTGTGAACGCTCGGAAATCTTGATGCTCGACTACCAGACGCGCGGCGGTGATACCGACTTTTATCACAATGGCGACGCCGGCAAGCTGATCCATGGCCTGCTGGGCTGGGATAAATTGACGCCGGAAAGCATGGCCCAATATCAAAGCCGCACGCCTACTTTTCGTTTGGCGAGTAAGCCTGCACCAGAAACTCAGCTGTGGATGGTAGAAGGCTATGCCGGTGGAATTCAGCCGTGGTGGCACTTTATCAGCGCCTATCATGAAGATCGCCGCCAGTATCGCACGCCGGAATTGCTGTTGCGTTGGCACGAAGCACATGAACAATATCTGATCGACCGCGTGCCGGTTGCTGCCGTGGGCGTCGTTTGGTCCCAAGAAAATGTGGATTTCTACGGGCGCGACCAGGGGTATGAACGGGTTATGATGCCCTATAATGGTATGATCCGCGCCTTGATCCGGGCGCGGATTCCGTATCTGCCCGTCCATGCAGATCATATTGGGCGCGATGGTGCACAGTGCAAAACGCTGATTCTGCCCAATCTGGCCGCGGTTTCCGATGCCCAGGTACAGCACTTGCGCGATTTTGTGACACAAGGTGGCAACCTGGTCGTGACCGGCGAAAGTACACTCTATACCGAAGCGGGCGATCGCCGCCCCGACTTCGCCCTGGGCGATCTGTTGGGCGTAGAGGCCACGGGCAGCTTTGAAGGCAGCATCGACGCTGGGCCAGCCACCTGGGAAAATTATGACCATCACTCCTATCTACGGCTGGATCCAGAAATGCGCGCCGGCGTTGCTGGACCCCACACCGACGATGAACCCTTCGTCCAAGCCACGCGCCATCCTGTGCTGCGTGGCTTGGACGAAACGGATATTCTCGCTTTTGGGGGTCGCCTAGAATTGGTAGAACCCGCACGCGATGTGATAATCCCGTTGACGTGGATTCCTCCCTTGCCGATCTTCCCGCCCGAATTTGCCTGGATGCGCCAACCGACAACTGATCAATCGGCACTTACCTTGCGCGAAAACCGCTATGGCGGGCGCATTGCCTACCTAGCGGCGGATATCGACCGTTGCTATGCACGCTATAGCCTGCCCGATCATGGTGATCTCCTTGCCAATCTTGTGCGTTGGACCACGCATGAAGAGATCCCCCTTGTGGTAGAGGGCGCGGGCCTGGTGGATTGCCATCTCTATGCTCAGCCTGGTCGCCTGATTTTGCACCTAGTCAATCTGACGGCGGCAGGGCAAGTGCCCGTAGAAGCATATGCCGCGATTGGTCCGCTGCAAGTTGCGCTAAAGCTGCCTGTGGATGTGGCTGGCACACAGGCACAACTATTGGTAGCTGGTCATGACAGCGACATTGTCGTGGAAAATGGCTGGCTACGCTGCGCAGTGCCGGTTGTGCGTGACCATGAAGTCCTGGTGATTTGTTGAACAACGTGCGCTTAGTCAGAGCTTTAGGGTCTTATAGACCCTAAAGCTCTCCGGTGAACCGATTCAACTGCGTAATTTTTATAGGTGTTATGGTTTGTTAGAAAGGAGAAATTGCCTATGCGGCGAATTTTGATTCCGCTCAATATTTCTGAAATCAGCCCCGAAATTCTGCCTGTGGTCCGTGGTTTGTTTGATATGGACGATGCAGAATTGATTCTACTGGGCGTAACACAGCGGCCCGGCAGCTATGTAGCCGCCGACGCTTGTATCCCCGATGTGCCCCATGCCGCGTATACGATCCCGTGTACCGATGACGAATGGAAAGTCTATCGCCAGAAGTTTGAAATTGAGTTGAAGCATCTGGCCGAAACCTTGCGCACCGATGGCTATCGCGTGCATACGCTTGTCCGTGTCGGCGATCCTGTAGAGCAGATTGTGGCCACGGTCGAAAAGGGTTCCTATGATCTGCTGGCGATGGCCACGCGGGGCCGCACCGGACTCACCCGCTTGGTATTGGGTAGTGTTGCGGAAAGTGTGTTGCGCCAGGTGACAATTCCAATGTTGCTCATTCGCCCGGCTCCAGACCGGGTTGCCAAGAAGCAGCCAGCAGGGAAACTTGCGTCGCCCTTTGATCAAGCCAGTAATCTGTCGAGCGCGGTTTCGCTAGAAATGTTGCCCAGCCCCGATCTGGCCCAGTTGCAGTAACGGAAGAGAATTGCTCCCCAATTTCCACCACTGTTGCGAATAGCATCAAGTGTTACAACCATCAACCGCGCGTTATTCCAGTCACGTTTGTGATCAATTTTTGGGCAGTGTTATAGATCAACGTGGATCCCACTGCCTAGCGCAACTGCCTTGGCATAAAGGCGCGCTGCCGTAACCGTATCTTGCATGGCTAGGCCAACCGACTTAAAGAC
>DAOTTR010000326.1:0-1930 GCA_034437715.1 Caldilineaceae bacterium | reverse complement strand
ATTGACCGGATGGGTGCCCAGTCGCATGCCCTCGTCACACAGATCAAAGAAAAGCTTACCGCATCTGTAATTCCGCTTTACACCCCTGAAAATATTGGCACAAAGCAGGCGTCGATTGTGGAAAATAGCTTCAACCGCGCTAATGATCCAGCTTTTCTGGAAGCGTGTCTCGAGCTTATCACAGCCAATGATGAACAAGTATTGGAAGCTTACGTCAACGCAGAAGTGACGGAAGCGCAAGTCATCCGCAGCTTGACGAGCCAGATCCAGGACGCCAAGCTCTATCCGATCTTCTTTGGCTCCGCCATCACTGGCATTGGCGTTGCCGAGTTGCTAGCGGGTGTGGCAAGGTTCTTCCCATTCAACACCAGTGCAACCCATGCCCCTTTATCTGCCGTCGTCTTTAAGATCGAACGCGAAGCCACAGGCGAAAAGATCGCCTATCTCAGAATCTTCGCGGGCACGATCCGGGTGAGAGAATTTGTGCCTGTGCGCCGCAAAACCGCGACAAGTGAGATCGAAACCCAGACCGCCAAAGTGAAAAGGCTCCATCTATTCAGCGAGGGGAAAACCGTGCAGTCCGCGCAAGTGGGTGCGGGCGAATTTTGTAAAGTCTGGGGGCTAAAGGATATCCGCATTGGCGATATTGTGGGCGAGTGGTCGGACAAAATCAAAGATCTGCATTTTGTCGCGCCACAGATGGAAGCGCGCATCGAAGCGCAACAGCCGCAACAGAATCACCAGTTGTATCAAGCGCTGACGGAATTGTCCGAAGAAGACCCGTTGATCAAAGTGCTAAAAGATCCCTTTCACCAGGAGATCTATCTGCGGCTTTTTGGCGAAGTGCAAAAAGAAGTGATCGAAGCGATGCTGCAGGAGAAGTATGGCTTGGCGGTCCAGTTCTCAGAGACAAGGGTGGTCTGTGTCGAAAAACCCAGCGGCATGGGGCAGGCGCTAGACCTGATGGGCGGCGCGGAGAATCCCTTCGTGGCAACCGTCGGCTTCAGGGTTGAACCAGGTCGCGAGGGCAGCGGCATCTGCTATACGTTAGAAGTAAAACTTGGCTCATTACCCCTCCCGCTGCACCGCACGATTGAAGAGACGATCTTTGAGAGCTTGAAACAAGGGCTCTATGGGTGGGAAGTCACGGATATTGCTGTGATCCTGACCCATACCGGCTATAGCAGCGTTGCTACAACGGCCGGCGATTTTCGCAACCTCGTGCCGCTGGTTTTAATGGACGCGCTCGCCCAGGCCGGCACAGCGGTCTATGAACCCCTGAACGAGTTTGAGCTGAGTGCCCCGATCCAATCTATCAGCCAGGTGATGTTCAAGTTGTCCATGGTCAAGGCGATCTTTGAGCGGCCGATCCTGCGCAGCGATACATTTCTTCTGACGGGATCGCTGCCCGTCGCAACAACCGAGGAGTTTAAAAGAAATCTCCACGCGTTGACAGAGGGGGAGGGTATTTTTTTGACGAGACCGGCGGGGTTTCGCAAAATCGAACCGCCTTTCCCCACCAGAAAACGTGCAGACTATAATCCGTTGAACCGCAAAGAGTACATGCTGCACGTCCTGCACACTTACTAGGTTCCACCACCAAGCGGCGCGCATTGCAGCAAGTACAGAGCAACTGTTTGAAAAGGAATTGACCGGCGGCTCAGGTGCAACAACCTCGACTAACCCCGGCTTTTCAAACAGTTGCAAAGCTACATACCCAACTACATACTTTGGGCCATGCGGCTACACCCGGGGCGCTGCTATTCTATGGGTAGTGCAAGCAGTGAATCAATTTTCAAAACTACACAACTCAGGAGCTTACGCATGAACGCCAATCAATTTCGCAAAGTGACCGGCCTGCTCTTTATTGTTGGGGCAATCTTGGTCAACATCCCCTACAGCATGTTAATCACGAACTTCGATTATCCGG
>DAOTTR010000325.1:0-30076 GCA_034437715.1 Caldilineaceae bacterium | reverse complement strand
AGTTCCAGACAATAAAAATCATGTCTGGCAAAACCGGAAGGCATTTAATTCCACCAGAGGGCAATTTTGCGCCAGTCTATCCAGAGGTAGCATATTGCTTTACCTGGCGAAGGTATTGTCCTTATGACCGCATTCACGGACCTGATACCAATCTCTATTCCACGATAGAAGATATGGCGCGTTATGCGACGGCACAATTAAACCGCGGTGAATTGGAGGGCATACGGATTCTGGCTGCCACGGACTACGAACAGATGTGGACGATGTACAACCAAACGCCGTTTCCCCCACCCGATGATCACTATGGCATGGGCTGGATGTTGAGCGACTACAAGGGGCACGCACTCGCTGGTCATGGTGGCCTCGATGTTGGTGTTAACTCATTTCTGGCGCTCTTCCCAGAGGAAGCGCTGGCCGTAATTTTATTGACAAATTACTCATCAATTGAATCAGATGATCCTGCCGCATGGATTATGCCAGCCTTCTTTCTCCGCGAGTCGATCTTGGATCTGGTGTTAAATGAATCTAAAAAACAGTAAAAGACTCGACCAGGAGTTAGATCTGGATCTCATACGACGCGGAGCATCGCAACGAGCACCACACGAAATCCTGTTGAGCCTCAGATCGTAACTTACCCACTGTTCCTCTAGTCAGATGACTAATGATGTCGTCCCTCGCATAGAGCAGCCTGGTTAATTCATTGCTAGGGCTGCTCTATTTATTTTATCCATGTTTTTAGACAAGCCTGCGTGCCCCAACGCTTTTCCCGCCAACCGCGCCTGACATTATTCTCTTTCGCTACCCTTTTCCGCTATACTATCCTACTGCGGCAGCAGGGCAACTGCATCGATCTTATAGATAAAACCCTTAAAAGTCATCCATAGTTTCTGGTGTAGTAACGAGCTTATTTGTATGACTTTTAAATAGTTTGTCTATTAGTCAACAATCAACGAAAGATGAGCGGAGATGGCTGAAGTGGTGATCGGGCAAGAAGTAGAGCAACCCGTAGCGGAAACGCCAGCACGCCATGCGCGCTGGAACTTTGCGGTCAATTTGTGGGATATTATTTTTATTATGTTGGGGCTGAGCTTTGTCTCGCGCGAGACGATCATGCCCGTCTTTATCAGCCACCTGACCGACTCCAAGTTGGCGATTGGCTTGATTCCGGCGATTTATAGTTTGGGCACCAGTTTGCCCCAATTGTTGGTGGCGAATTTTTCCGAACGGTTGCGCTTCAAAAAACCGTTTGTCATGTTGATCGGCGGCGCGGGTGAACGCGGTGGCTATCTGTTGATTGGCCTCAGCATCTGGCTGTTTGCTGAATCGGCACCTGGGGTGGCACTGGTGCTTTTTTTTGTTTTTCTCGCTTTCTCGGCTTTCTCTATGGGGATTGGCACCCCTGCTTGGTTCGACATGATCGCCAAGGTGATTCCGATTCGGCGGCGCGGGGTTTGGTCGGGGGTGGGGCATGGTTTGGGCGCGTTCATCGCCATCGCCGGGGCCTATGTGGTGGGCTATGTGTTAGAGGCATTCGCCTATCCGCAGAACTTTGTGATCCTCTTTCTGGTCGCCTTTGCGATCATGATGGTCTCCTGGGGTGGTCTTGCGCTCACGCGCGAGCCGCCCAGCAACATGGTCAAAGCGCGCGTGGGGCTAGGCTTCTATCTCAAGCAACTACCCCTGCTGCTGCGTCGCGACCGTAACTACGCGCGCTTTCTGCTCAGTCGCACGGTGGCGGTCTTGGGCACAATGGCCAGCGGCTTTTACATGGTCTACGGCATTGAGCGCTTTCAGGTGGCCGGGGCTACCGTTGGTTTTCTGACCGCGGTGTTGGTCGCCAGTCAGGCACTCTTTGGCTTGATCTGGGGCGTCGCGGCTGATCGCTGGGGCCACAAGATCGTTTTGGCGGGGGGCGCGCTGGCGATCATGTTGGCAGCGGTCAGTGCCTGGTGGGCGACGGGCCCCGGTTGGCTGACCCTGGTCTTTTTCCTGTTGGGCGCGGCAATTGCTGCTGAATTAACCTCTAGTCTCAACATTATTCTCGAATTCTGCGCGCCCGAAGATCGACCAACCTATATCGGCTTGACGAACACGCTGCTAGCACCAACCATGGCCCTGGCACCGATCCTAGGCGGCTGGCTGGCAATGTTGACGGGTGGCTACAACACGCTCTTCCTGGCGGCGGCGCTTTGTGCGGGGCTGGGGGCCTGGTTATTATTGCGCTGGGTGCGCGAGCCACGGCAGGTGACGGCGTAGCCGTTGCAGACAAGTGCGCAGGAAGTCGCAGGAGTGTAATTCAGTTTGAGAAGTGTGTCGGGGACGCGCGACGACCAAGCCGGCTTGACAAACTGTACCCGCGCGTCCCTGGCACACTTTAGGCGCTTGGTCTAAAATTTACGGTAACTACCAACCCCTCCCTAGCCCGCCTGCGCTTACGGCTACCCTTTACCCACACCTTTGGGTACCAGGGAGGGCGCGCGTGCCGGGGACGGCCCAGCGGCATGACGGCACTACGCTATGTTTTTGGGCCGTCCCCGGCACGCCTTGCCTACTGCCAACTTGTGAGTAAAGATTAGCCAAACTGGGCGGGAACCGTTGACGGCGAGACAGTTCCCGCCCAGTTTAGGGGAGTTGGGTGGGGGTGGCTTGGTAGTACGACAGCGTTAAATTTCATCACCTGCTGCTCTAAATGAATTCAGAGCCTGGGATAGCAAACGTGTTTAAACACGTTTCCCGTCGCAGGTGTTGAATGAATTCAACACCAATTTAACGCTGGCGTAATCGTTACAATTTATCCACATTGAGATGCACCCAGTGTGCAACGCAGCATGGCATCGCTGTGTGTTTCGGGTATAATGAAAGCGAAGAAGCAAAGTTGTAGCAGCCGTGAGCGCGTTTGCAGTTGGGACGCGCCAAAAATAAACAGATCACAATTCAGAATAGGCGTTTGCCCGTTCTGCAAAGGTTTTTGAAAGGAAAGTCTTATGCAAGCCTTAGTGTGGGAAGGTCCACGCCAAATGAATTTGCGCGAAGTTGCCAAGCCCGAACCGGCAGCTGATGAAGTGTTGATCCGCGTCGCCTTTTCGGGCATTTGCGGTTCGGAATTGGGCGGCTATTTGGGTCACAACTCGTTGCGCGTGCCGCCGCTGATCATGGGGCATGAATTTTCGGGCGAAATTGTGGCCTTGGGTGACAATGCCCTGGCCGCCAAATCCGCCTTGGCCGTGGGACAACAGGTGACAGTCAATCCGTTGATCAGTTCACCCTGGTCCAAGGCGGCACTCAAGGGCCGACACAATTTGGCGATGCCGCGCAATATCTTGGGGATTCATCGCCCAGGCAGCTATGCCGAATATATTACGGCACCAGCAGCCAACGTCTATCCGCTGCCCGCGGGCATGAGCCTGGAACATGCGGCACTCACCGAGCCGTTGGCCTGTGCCATGCGCGCCGCCAAGTTATCTGGCTGCACGGCAACCGACAGCGTCCTGATCACAGGGTTGGGGCCGATTGGCTTGTTGACGTTGCAAGCCGTCAAGGCCATGGGTGTCCAACAGATCTTTGCCACCGATACCGATGCCGACCGCATTGCGATTGGCAAGCACTTTGGCGTGCAGGTCTTGAATCCGCGCGAAGACAATGTGGTGAAAATTGTGAAAGAGGCCACGGGGGGCGGCGTGGATGTAGCGATTGATGCCGTCGGGGCCACGCCCACCCGGCGTGAATGCCTGGAAGCAGTAATCCCCGGCGGCAAGGTGATCTTCACTGGCTTGCACGACGAAGAAAGCAACATCCAGGCCAACTTGGTGATCCGTAGCGAAATCAACATTCAGGGCAGCTTTGCCTATACGCCGCTAGATTTTGAAAATGCCTTTGCTTGGCTGGCCGCTGGCCGCATCGAAATCGATCAGTGGCTGGTCAAAGCGCCCTTGGCCGAAGGTGGCGCGTGTTTCGAGCGCTTGCTGGGCAAACCGGGTCCCGTCGCCAAGATTCTGTTGTACTAAGGGTCTGTCCAGAAATAAAGTAGCTAATTTACGTGATGTTACCCGAGTAAATCTGTCTAAAATCATCTATGTTATTCTTGGACAGACCCTAAGGACAGCAGAAAGAATAAAGTATCCAGTAGGGGCGGCTTGCAGCCGCCCGTTCGCAGCGAGCCAAACGCGGGCGGCTGCGAGGCTGCCCCTACGCATGATTTTGTTTGGCAAGCGCTGGATACTTATTTCTTTGAAAGCGCCTAAGCGTTGATGCTAGAACAGGCATACACATTTTTCGTTGTATCCCTGTTCTAGCACATCACTTCCCAAATATGACCATCTGGATCGATAAAGTGCCCCAGATAGCCGCCTCATGGTTGTTTTTCCGCCCTATCCGGTAAGGTTGCCCCAGCCGCCACGGCGCGCAGGAGAATAGCGTCAACTTCTTCGCTAGTATCAGCCGTATAGCCCAGAATGCACTCGGCTGAACTTGGCGTTTCCACTTTTTGTTTGGCAATCTTCGCGATTTCAGAGCGAGGATATAGGACCAAACTAAGCCCACCTTCTAGCTCAAAAAGAATATGATCGTCGGTGATGCCTTGTGTCGCTAAACCCAAACCATCGCGATAAAATACCAATGCCCGCGCTAGATCAACTACGGCCAGTGTAATGATGCTGATTTTTGGTTTCATAAGCGCCTCTAAGTCCAAACAGAAGGAGAATAATCAGTTACCCCAAAATAGCACGTTTGTTCTTTTTTGTCAACTAATCATTGCCTATCTAGCTCGACTTTTTGCTTGCTTGAGCTTGCTACCAATCCCTTCTATAATAGAAGCGAACTCTGGCATCAATCTGGGAGGTTCCCTGCATTTTCAATTCAAAGGAGGAAGCAATGGCTGTCGCGGTTGGCTTAAATATTTGGTCTGGTTTGGTGGGCGCGACCATGCCCTATCTCGACGCGGTGGCGGCACCGTTCGAGTCGCTCTGGTTTCCTGATCATGTGCAATATGGCGATAAACCGGTGGCCGAGGGCTGGAGTCTGTTGACTTATGCCCTGGCGCGCTATCCGGATAAGCTCTGTGGGCATCAGGTATTGTGCAACAGTTTTCGCAACCCAGCCCACCTGGCCAAGATGACGGCCACCTGCCAGACACTCTCGGGTGGCCGCGTAGTGTTGGGGATTGGCGCCGGCTGGAACGAAGAGGAATATCACGCCTACGGTTGGCCCTTTCCCAAAATGTCCGTGCGTTCTGCGCAACTGGCCGAGGCGATCCAGATCTGCCGTGCCATGTGGACACAAAGCCCGGCCAGCTTTACAGGCAAGCACTATCAAATCGCCGACGCCTATTGCCATCCGCATCCCAATCCACTGCCGCCAGTAATGGTAGGCGGATCTGGCGAAAAGTTTACCTTGCGCGTTGTGGCCCAACACGCCGATTGGTGGAACTATATTTATCAGGATCGCGAAACCTACGCCCAAAAACAGGCAGTGCTGCAAGAACATTGTCGTGTGGTAGGGCGCGACTATGCCGAGATCGTCCAGGTGACGGCGTCGAATTTGTTAGTAGTCGAGAGCGAGGAAGCAGTGAAGAAGCTAGTCGAAGCGCCGCATGTGCGGCCGGTGGAGGGCAATGGCTTTGCCGGCACACCCGCCCAAGTGACCGAGCGCCTGCTGACCGCCATCGATCAAGGCGCACAGCGGATTAACGTGAGCTTTTCCGACACGCCCCGCCTAGAAAGTACGCAACTTTTTATCGAAGAAGTATTGCCGCACTTAAGCAAGTAGCAGGAGACAGGGAGACAGGGAGACAAGCTCAGGTGCCGGTTGTCGAGCCTGCCGAGACACTCATGTCTGATGTCTCGTGTCTGATGTCTCCTTGCTACTTGCTCTCTGCTACCGTCGTTTCCTCTTCTGCATGGCGCGGATCTAGGACTTGATCCATGTGCATCCAAAGCACACGCGAGTAGCGATAGATTGCGGGCCAGATGATAATTGTCTCCACAATAATCGCGATGGAGAAGAAGGCAATGCTGGCGTTGATCCAAAAGAGATAGAAGGCCGATGGGATCAGAATCAGAAAGCCAGCAGTGTAGCCGATAAACATCGAATTCAGGAAATAGCCATGTTCGCGCTCATACAAGATGCCACAGTGCGGACAATGTTTGTGGATCTCGAGGAGTGAGCGAAAAATGGGCCCCTGTAAACAGACGGGACAGCGTTGGGCGAGAATCGCAATCAATCGTTGCATCAGTACCTGATTTCTAGGATAGCGTTGGGGATGGTTAAACCTTGAGAACCTCGGCCAAGAATGCCCACCGATCGGCGGCCTCTTCGATCAGCTTGGTGATCGGCTTGCCCGCGCCGTGTCCCGCCTTGGTGGCAATGCGGATTAGGATCGGGTTGGGACCGCCTTGCGCGTTTTGTAGCGCCGCCGCAAATTTGAAGCTGTGGGCCGGAAAGACCCGATCATCGTGATCGCCGGTGGTGATGAGCGTGGCCGGATACGCCGTGCCGGGGGTCAGGTTGTGATAGGGTGAATAGGCCAGCAGCGCCTTGAAAGCGTCCGCATCATCGGGTGAACCATAATCGGAAACCCAGGCCCAACCGATGGTGAACTTGTGAAAGCGCAACATATCTAGCACGCCCACCGCCGCCATACAAGCGCCAAAGAGATCAGGTCGTTGGGTCAGGCACGCGCCCACCAACAGGCCACCATTGCTGCCGCCACCGATGGCGAGCTTGGGTGTGCTGGTATAGCGGTGGGCAATCAACCATTCTGCTGCCGCAATAAAGTCGTCAAAGACCGTCTGTTTGCGCCCCAACGTGCCCGCCTGATACCAATCTTTGCCATACTCACCACCGCCACGCAGATTCGCCTGGGCAAAAATGCCGCCCATTTCCAACCAGACCAGAATGCTCGATGAAAAGCCCGGTGTCAAGGGAATATTAAAACCGCCATAGCCATAGAGATAGGTCGGATTGGTGCCGTCCAGCACAATGTCCTTTTTGTGGCAGAGAAACATGGGGACACGCACGCCATCTTTGCTGGTATAGAAAACCTGGGTGGTCGCATAGCGTTCCGGATCGAAATTCAATTCTGGTGGATGAAAACTGGTACTGACGCCGGTCGCCAGATCATAGTGATAGACTGTGCCGGGCGAGGTAAAGCCGGTAAAGGAATAGAAAGTTTCGCGCGCATCCTGCCGTCCACCAAAGCCACCCACCGAGCCAATCCCGGGCAAGGCGATCGCGCGCAGCAAGGTGCCCATTTTATCAAAACTTTTGATCTGGCTATGTGCGTCGTGCAGATAGTTGGCAATGAGCTGGCCGCCCAGCAAGCTCACATCGCGCAGGGAATCACTGCCCTCCGGTAGAATTTCGCGGATCTGATCCGGCTGTGCAATATCCACCGCGATCACGCGCGACATGGGCGCGTCGCGATCAGTGCGGAAGTAGAAGAGTGTGCCATCGTTGCCCACAAAGTCATAGGCGGCGTCAAAACGGTTGAAAAGTTCGACCGCCGGTTTTTCCCAATCCTGGAGATCCTTATAGAAAATTCCATTCTGGCGAAAGGTGCCGTGGGTGACATAGATGATCAAGTAGCGGCCATCATCAGTCACAGCGGCCCCGAAGCCCCATTCCTTCTGGTCGGGCCGTTCATAGACCAACTGATCCGCCGCTTGGGGTGTGCCAATCTGATGATAGTAGAGCTTCTGATAATAGTTGACATCTTTGTACGCCTCGTCGGCAGTGGGCGCAGCATAGCGGCTATAGAAAAAGCCTTGGTTGTCATGGGTCCAGGCCGCGCCCGAAAATTTCACCCACTGCACCACATCGTCACGATCCAGGCCGCTGGTCACGTCGCGTACGCGCCATTCCATCCAATCCGAGCCAGAGGCCGACAGGCCATAGGCCAAGAGGTTGCCATCTTCGCTAATCGAATAGCCAGACAACGCCACGGTGCCATCTGCCGAGAGCGTATTCGGGTTGAGCAAGACTTGCGGTTCGTCACGCAGGGCCGCGGCCCAATAGAGTACGGCTTGATTTTGCAAGCCATCGTTGCGCGTAAAAAAGTAACGGTCGCCGCGACGGAAAGGAATGCCATAGCGTTCATAGTTCCACAACTCGGTCAGGCGTTGGCGCAGGGCTTCACGCTTGGAGTTGCGCGCTAGGTAGGCTGCCGTCACTTCATTTTGTGCTGCGATCCAGGCCTGGGTCTCGCTGGCATTGAGATCTTCGAGCCAGCGATAGGGATCGGCGACAGGCACGCCATGCAGTACCTCCACCAGATCTTCACGGCGGCTGGGTGGATAGGAAATAGCGTGTGATATCGTCATCATATAATCGATTTCTAGTCCATTCAGACTGCACTCTCAAGATATAAGTATACGAGTATTATACCATCAAGCGCGCCAGGATCTAGCATTATACTGAAAACAGCAAGCATAGGGCTTCCACAAATTGATTGCGCCACCAGAGACCTTTAGGGTCTGGCAGACCCTAAAGGTCTGACCGGTACGTAACTTCTGAAGCAATCACCAGCCCAAACTGTATAATTTCGGAAAATGGCGGCAGTGCGGTACAATAGGCCATAGATCCGAGCCAGAGCTAATCACAGCGCAAACCACTTCTTATTTCTAATACAAAACATCGGAAATAAAGCCAAGGCTATTTACCCAAATCCAGGCGCGATAGCGGTTGTAGGTCACGTTTGCAACGTGACAAACACGTTCCATGCAAACCAGCCGCTTTGTAACCGCACAAGCGTCGTCGATCCAGGCTTGGATCGGGCACTGTTGCGGCCTTGGGCGGATTGTTACGTTGCAAACGTGACCTACGAAAATGTCACGTTGCAAACGTGACCTACGAAAACTAGGGATTGTCAGCCAATTTTCAATGATTATTTCACCTGATTATTTCGCATTATCATCGAAACTCGATCCGCAGTGATGAAAGTAGGAGAACCGCATGTCTATCACTACACCCCAGGGCGTCCAGGTGTTGGGCGCGAGTACGCCCCAGGTGCAAGAGGTGTTGACCCCAGATGCCCTTGCCTTTGTTACCGAGTTACACCGCAAATTTAACCCGACGCGCACGGCATTATTGGCGCGCCGTACGGAACGACAAGCGGCCATTGATGCCGGAAACCTGCCCGATTTTCTGCCGGAAACCGCCGACATCCGCAACAGTGATTGGCAGGTCGGCCCAGCACCCGCGGATCTCAACGATCGGCGGGTCGAAATCACCGGGCCAACCGAGCGCAAGATGATGATCAATGCGCTGAATTCGGGGGCCAAGGTCTTTATGGCGGACTTTGAGGATGCACTGTCGCCCACCTGGGAAAATGTGATTGCCGGCCAGATCAACTGTAGTGATGCCATTCGCCGCACCATTGAATTTCACAACCCCGATGGCCGCGTCTACAAGCTCAATGAGACGGTTGCCACACTGCTCATTCGCCCACGCGGCTGGCACCTCACCGAGAAACATGTGACGGTCGATGGCGAACCGATCAGCGCCAGCCTCTTTGATGCCGGTCTCTATTTATATCGCAATGCCCAGGAACTCTTGGCGCGCGGCAGCGGCCCCTATTTTTATCTGCCCAAGCTGGAAAGTCATCTGGAAGCGCGGCTGTGGAATGCGGTCTTCACAGATGCGCAGGCCACGCTCGGTGTGCCATATGGTTCGGTGCGCGCCACGGTCTTGATCGAAACGCTGCTCGCCGCCTTTGAGATGGAAGAGATTCTCTATGAATTGCGCGATCACGCCGCCGGGCTCAACGCCGGGCGCTGGGATTATATTTTTAGCGCCATCAAAAAGATGCGCAACCAGCGCGACATGCTCTTGCCCGACCGCAGCCAAGTAACGATGACGGTGCCCTTTATGCGCGCCTACACCGAGTTGTTGGTACATAGCTGTCACAAGCACGGCGCCCACGC
The DNA here is from genome assembly GCA_034437715.1 of Caldilineaceae bacterium. Taxonomy (GTDB): domain Bacteria; phylum Chloroflexota; class Anaerolineae; order Caldilineales; family Caldilineaceae; genus JAHBVH01. Next base: position 20,159 of record DAOTTR010000325.1, on the reverse strand, counting down.
GATTGGCGGCATGGCAGCCTTTATCCCCAACCGCCGCGATCCCGAAGTAACCGAGAATGCACTGGCCAAGGTGCGCGAGGACAAGACACGCGAGTCGAATGATGGCTGCGATGGTACGTGGGTTGCCCATCCCGACCTGGTGCCCATTGCCAAGGAATGTTTTGATCGCGTGCTGGGCGACCGCCCCAACCAGAAAGAGCAGTTGCGCGACGATGTGCAGGTCGAGGGCAAAGAGCTGCTCAATATCGGCGCGTCGGGCGGCCAGATCACCGAAACGGGGGTGCGCCTGAATGTGAGTGTGGCACTTCAATATATCAATGCCTGGTTGACGGGTAACGGCGCGGCGGCGATCAACAATCTAATGGAAGATGCCGCCACCGCCGAGATCTCCCGTTCGCAGATCTGGCAGTGGATCCAACATAGGGCCAAACTGGCCGATGGGCGTCCGGTGACGCGTGATCTGTACCGCCAGATCCGCGATGAGGAGTTGCACGCGTTGGGCGGCCCCGGCGTTGATCGCTACGAAGAAGCCGCCGAATTGCTGGACAAATTGATCCTCACCGATCGCTTCATCGACTTCTTGACGTTGATCGCCTACGACTATTTGGATTAATTCATGGCTAGACTTGAACACGGGGAACGGATTGGCAAAACCGCGGCGTTGCGCGTGGGCTGTGCCGCCATTATCTTTGACGAAACCGGCGAGAAGATCCTGTTGACGCGGCGCGCCGACAATGGTGCCTGGTGTCTGCCCGGGGGCGGCATGGAAACAGGTGAAAGCGCCGCAGAAGCCTGCATTCGTGAAATCTGGGAGGAGACGGGGCTGACCGTTGTGGTAACGCGCCTGATCGGCGTCTATAGCTCCCCGCACCGCATTACAGTTTACAACGACGGCAATCGCTTTCAGTTTGTGTCATTTGCCTTTGAGGCACAGATCGTGGCTGGTGAACCTGGCTTGAGCGATGAAGTGACCGAGGTTGGCTTCTTCACGCGCACCGAGATCGCCGCCATCAATCTGATGGCGAATCATCGCGAGCGGGTGGAGGACGCGTATGCGCAGCAGGCTGCGGCATTCCTCCGCTAGTCGCGTGGCTTTAGGGTCTGTCCAGAAATAAAATAGTGAATTTACGTGATGTTACCCAAGTAAATCTGTCTAAAATCATCCATGTTATTCTTGGACATACACTTAGGCCATTTCAAAGAATAAAGTATCCAGTAGGGGCGGCTGCAAGCCGCCCCTACGAATGATTTTGTTTGGCAAGCGCTGGATACTTATTTCTTTGCAAGCGCCTTAGATCATCTCGTCAATGTCGGCAAGTTGCAGATTGAGGGCGTCGATCGATACCTGAATCTCACGCAGGGAGAGCCCCAGCGAAATTAACAACAAGAGCAAGGCAACGCCGAAAATTCCCTTGCCAATCAACATCTGGCCGGCAAAGAGCAGGAACATACAGAGCACGCAGCAGAAAAAGCTGGCAACACCACACACTTGCATGTTGCGGATCAAGCGAATGCGATAGCGCAGATTGCGCAGTTGATCTTTGACGCGCAACTCAGGCTCAGTCCGGTAGCGCGTATGCAGGTCACGCATGAGCGCGGCCAAGGAGAGAAAACGATTGGTATAAGCCAGTAGCAAAAGCGAGATAGCGGGGAAAAGCAGAGCAGGTGTGGTTAGCGTGAGTTCCATAATCATTTCCATTGCTGACAGAATCGTTTGGTAGCACAGCGTACTCTATGCAGCGAACTTTCTCAAAAAACTTGACAGCACTGAAGATGAATGCTATACTTTTAGCCGAATCTAGCAAAATGCGTTGATGGAGCAGAGTAACTGTTAGAACGTTCTGCAGCGAGCCTGGGATGGTGGAAGCCGGGTGAACCCTCTAGCGGTGAAGATCCCTCCGGAGCAGTGGCCTGAACCGGGCAACCGCAGTAAGCACCACCGGTGTCACGAACCGTTATGCTCGTGGCGAACTCGTAAAATTGCTCACAATTGTGGGACATTGTACGGCTTTGCAACAAGGTGCTTGTCTGTTTAGTCGATCTTTTTTCGTTGATCACTTGGCAGCAGGAACTGGGGTGGTATCGCGGACTCTTGAGCCCGTCCCCTTTATGGGGATGGGCTTTTTCTATTGGATTTTCCATAGGTGGCGGTCAGCCATTATTGTGCAGCGAGAAGATTGTTATGACGCAACTACTCTATTACGAAGATGCCTACTGGCGCGAATTTGAAGCCACGATCACGGCGGTGGACACAACAGATGGCGTGCGGGTTACGCTGGATCGCACGGCGTTTTATCCAGGTGGAGGCGGCCAACCCAACGATCAAGGTTGGCTTGAGGTGGCCGGCACCCGCTATGGGGTCAGCGCAGCCAAAAAGCAGGGTGATCAGATCTGGCATACGCTGGGGATCGAGAAGAATGCCGATGCTGTGCAGGTGGGCGCGATGGTCGTTGCCACGCTTGATTGGGAGCGCCGCTATCAACTGATGCGCACGCACACGGCCATGCACATTCTCTGCGGCGTGGTCTGGCGCGATTATAGTGCCAGTGTGACCGGCGGCAACATGGAGCCCGGCCAAAGTCGCATGGACTTTGAATTTGCTTCGCTGACGCGCGAGTTGATCGGCGAAATTGAGGCCAAGTGCAATGCCGAGATCGCGACGGCACGCGCAATTCGCACACAGATTCTGCCGCGTGAAGAGGCATTTCAAATTCCCGATCTGATCCGCACCAAGATCAATCTGTTGCCCGCGGGGATTACTGAAATACGCACCGTCGAGATTGTTGGGCTCGATCTCCAGGCCGATGGCGGCACTCACGTCAGCAACACGCGCGAGGTCGGCAAGATGAAGATTGTCGATTACAAGAGCAAGGGCGCGATCAACAAACGGATCTATATTGAACTTGAGTAGCAATACCTGATCTATTATGGCGACCTATGCGGACTTTTTTACACCCAACCTTTTTTTCGTCACCCAGCGCGCCATGGGCAATGAAGTGGTGCTGGGCAACGCGATCATGGTACGGTTAGTACACGCCGCACTGCAATGGGTGGGTCAACGCCATGCGTTTCAGGTAGTCGGCTATGTCTTTCTGCCTGCGCATCTCCATTTGCTGATCGAACTGACCGGCGCGACGCGGTTAGATCAAATCATGCAGGGTGTTAGTGAACAGTTTCACCGTGAGTATCAACAGTTGTTGGGAATGCCTGAGGAAACTTTGCTGTGGGAAAGTCACTACAGCGCGCAGCGGGTACCGGACAGTGCAACCTTTGCCAATCAATTGGACTATATTCATTATAATCCCGTCCAACACGGCTATGTCGCCCAGCCGGAAGCGTGGCCCTATAGCAGTTATCACACTTGGGTGGCGCGCGGTCTCTATGTGGCCCAATGGGGCTGGACATTACCCGCCAACTTACGTAGCAACACAACACCCAAGGGATTTCGCTAGGAGAGAAGCTGGCAAAGCGGGAAAGCACCTATGCAAACGAGTCTACGCACCATTACCACTGCCGATGCCGCCGCTTACCAAGCACTGCGTTTGCAGGCTTTGCAGGAACACCCCGAGGCATTCGGTTCCGATTACGCCGATGAAGCTACCCGTTCGCTGGCCGCGGTGGCGGAACGGCTGCAAGATCTGCCCGAACGCTTTGTCCTTGGCGCATGGCAAGACGAGGAGCTGATTGGCATGGTGGCATTCGGCCAGAGTCTGGGCAAAAAAGTTCGCCACCGGGGCAGTATTGCCGGCATGTATGTTGCAGCGGAAGAGCGCGGGCGCGGAATTGGCCGTGCGCTCCTTGATGGGTTGGTGGCGCGGGCGCGCCCTTTACCCCATTTAGAAGAGATTACGCTGGCGGTCACGGTTGGCAATGCAGCAGCCAGGGGGCTGTATGTGGCCGCCGGTTTTGTGCCCGCCCATGTAGAAAAACGCTATATCAAACTAGCGGATCGATATTATGATATTGAGTGGATGACCTTGAGATTCGAGAAACAATGATGACAACTGAAACAACCGCAAAATTTACCAGTGTGCCTTCTGCCGTCAACTATCCGGCGTTGGAAGAGCGCATCATGGGGATGTGGGCAGAGAAGAATATCTTCGAGCGCACGTTGAGTGAGCGCGCCGATGGGCCGCGCTACGTCTTTTATGAAGGGCCGCCCACGGCCAACGGTCGCCCGGGCATTCACCATGTGCTGGCGCGTGCGTTCAAAGATATGTTTCCCCGCTACAAGATTATGCAGGGGCACTATGTCTTGCGCAAAGGCGGCTGGGACACCCACGGCTTACCCGTCGAGATCGAGGTAGAAAAACAGTTGGGGCTCAGTGGTAAACAGCAGATCGATGAATATGGCGTTGAAGCGTTCAATCGCCGCTGTCGCGCCTCGGCCATGGAATACATCAAAGAGTGGGAACGGGTGACCGAGCGCATGGGCTTCTGGGTGGACAAAGAAGACGCCTATGTCACCTTTCGGCCCGACTATATCGAGTCGATCTGGTGGATCCTGAGCCAGTTTTGGGGGCGCAAGCTGCTCTATCAAGGCTACAAAGTGGTGCCCTACTGTCCACGCTGTGGCACGCCCCTCAGCAGCCATGAACTCTCGTTGGGCTACAAAGAAGGCACGGTCGATCCGAGTGTCTACGTGAAATTCAAGGTCAAGGATCGGGAAAACGAATATTTGCTGGCGTGGACCACCACCCCGTGGACGCTGCCCGGCAATGTGGCATTGGCGGTCGGGGCCAAGATCAGCTATGTCAAAGTCAAAGATGTCAGTGGCGATATCCTCTACTTGGCCGAGGCGCGAGCGGAAGTTGCACTGTCACCTGGCTACGAAGTGCTCGAGACCTTGCCCGCCAGCGCGCTGGTCGGTCTGCACTACGAGCCACTCTATACCTTCTTCCCGGTCGAAGAGGAGTACGCCTATGTGGTCACCGGCGACTTTGTGAGCACGGCAGATGGCACGGGCATTGTCCATATCGCGCCGGCTTTCGGGGCCGAGGACATGGCCGTGGGCCGCGCCAATCATTTGCCCCTGATCATGACCATTGACAGCGCGGGCAAGTTCAAAGCCGAAGTCACGTGGGCCGGGATCTTTGTCAAAGAGGCCGATCCGTTGATCGAAGAAGAGTTGGCCAGTCGCGGTCTGCTCTATCGCAGCGGCACCATGGAGCATACCTATCCCTTCTGTTGGCGCTGTGACACGCCGTTGCTCTACTATGCCAAGCAGACCTGGTATATCCGCACCAGCGCGCATAAGGAGCAAATGGTCCAGCTCAACCAGGAGATCAACTGGGTGCCCGAGCATATCAAGGAGGGACGCTTTGGTGGTTGGTTGGAAAACAATGTGGACTGGGCGCTGGGGCGCGATCGCTATTGGGGCACGCCGCTGCCCGTCTGGAAGAGCGATGCGCCGGACAGCACCTACATGGAATGTGTGGGCAGCCGCGCCGAGCTTTCCCAGAAAACCGGGCGCGATCTGAGCGAACTCGATCTGCATCGACCCTATGTGGATGCCATCACCTGGCCCGCACCCGATGGCGGCACCATGCGCCGTGTGCCCGAAGTGATTGACGTTTGGTTCGACAGTGGGGCCATGCCCATTGCGCAACATCACTATCCATTCGAGAATCAGGCGCTCTGGGAAGAACAGAAGCAAGCTGACTACATCTGCGAGGCGGTTGATCAGACACGAGGCTGGTTCTATTCGCTACACGCCATCAGCACCCTGCTCTTTAACCGGCCTGCCTTCAAAAATGTCATCTGTCTGGGGCATATCTTGGCCGAAGATGGCAGCAAGATGAGCAAATCCAAGGGTAATGTCGTCAACCCGTGGGAGGTGTTCAATGTCCACGGTGCCGACGCCACGCGCTGGAACATGTACACCGCCAGCCCGCCCGGCAACAGTCGCCGCTTCAGCGTGAATCTGGTCGGCGAGACGGTGCGCAAGTTCCTGAATACGCTGTGGAACACCTATAGTTTCTTTGTGACCTATGCGAATTTGAGTGGCGAGTGGCGAGTGGCGAGTGGCGAGCCCGTCACAGACAACTTGTTAGATCGCTGGGTGTTGTCTGAGTTGAACAAACTGGTGCGCGACGTGACCGCCGCCTACGAAGCTTATGACGTGCTGGGCGCGACCCGTCCCGTGGCCGATTTTGTGGATAGTGTGAGTAACTGGTATGTGCGCCTGAGTCGTCGCCGCTTCTGGGAAGGTGATCCGGCGGCCCTGCGCACGCTCTACGAAGTGCTGGTCAAGGTGAGCCAGTTGATCGCGCCAGCCACGCCTTTCATCGCCGAAGAAGTCTATCTCAACCTGGCAACCAATGTCGATCCCCAAGCGGCCGGCAGCGTGCATCTAAGCCGCTGGCCCACGGCTAATCTGGCGCGCATCGACGAGCAACTGAGTATCGATATGGACCTGGCGCAGAAGGTGACCAGTTTGGGTCATGCGGCGCGCCAGAATGCCAATCTCAAGGTGCGCCAACCGTTGGCCCAGGTGGTCGTGCGGACGCGCAGCAGCGAAGAACGCGCCAGCTTGGAACGGCTCGCGACCTTGATACTGGATGAACTCAACGTCAAGGCGCTCACTTTTGCCGACACCGCGGGTGACTTGGTCGATGTGGTGGTCTTTCCCTTCCCCAAGCAGTTGGGGCAGAAGTATGGCAAAGGCTATCCGGTCATCCGCAAGCTGTTGGGTGAACTCGATCAGGCCGATCTAGCCGGGAAACTGCAAGCGGGCGAAACCGTCACGGTGGAAGGGGACGGCGTAAGCTATGCGATTGCGCCGGAAGATGTCGAGGTGCGCAGCACGCCGCGCAGTGGTTTTAGCGTGGCGCAGGATGGCGGCTATCTGGTGGCGATCACCACCGAGTTGACACCCGCGCTGGCGCAAGAAGGCCATGCCCGCGAATTGGTGCGGCGTATCCAGCAACTGCGCAAGGACACGGGCCTGGAAATCAGCGACCGCATCACGCTCTACGTTTCCGATTCGCCGCTGGTAACGGATCTGCTTGCGCGCTATGGGGATTATGTCCGCGAAGAGACGCTGGCCGTAGAACTCGTACAAAACGGCGTGCCCAGCGAACTGGCCCAAGCAAGTTTTGAATTGGATGAAGGCAATGTGACGGTCGCCTTGCAAAAGGTATAGGGGTTCTCTCATTGTCAATTAACAATTGGTAACTATTACGACAACGTTAAATTTCATCACATGCTGCTCTGAATAAATTCAGAGCCTAATATAGAAAACGTGTTTAAACACGTTTGCCGTCGCAGGTGTTGAATGAATTCAACACGAATTTAACGTTGTCGTACTATTCAGCCTCCCCCTGATAAGGGAGGAGCCGTCACAGTTCCCTCCCTTATCAGGCTAAACTTTACCCACAAGTTGGCCGTAGGCAAGGCGTGCCGGGGACGGCCCCGCGGCTTGATGCCACTCCGCTCTGTTTTGGGGCCGTCCCCCGGCACGCTCACCCTCCCTGCTACCCATAGATGTGGGTAAAGCTAAACCCTTACCAGGGGAGCGCGCTGCAGGGCGCGGGAGGGGTGAATCGTTACGACAATTGTTAATTGCTAATTGTCGTTAAGCGGGAACAGGTTGCCAGCGTTGCGTAGTTTGGTCGAAGGTATAGTAGTAGACCGTTTCGGCGCGTTCGCTGGTGGCAATCAGGTTGAAATCGAAGGCACGGCTACGAATCTCTAATTTGCCATCGCGGGCAAAGATCAACCGTCGCGCCTTGAGGGTTGGGTCGGGCAAGGTGATTTCCAGGCGCACATCATCCAGCAGATCACCGACCTCATCCATGCCGATTGAGTAAATTTCGGGTGCGCGCGCCAAACCGTAATAGAGTCGTTTTCCTGTCAATGCGGCGTCAGTGGACGGGGTGATGTAGATGCCCAGGCCGAAAGCATCCACCCCTTCGTAACGAAAGCGCACTGCGCGACTGTCGAGATCAATCCGCACAATTTGCCCCAGCGTTTCGGCGCGGGTGGAACCGGCAACGGAGGCGGCATAGAGACTTTCGGTGTCACAATCATAGACCAACCCCATGATGCCAAAGGGATTTTCGGGCGTGGGGAGGGCCGGTGCGGTGACCGTATAGAAACGCGTCATTTCCGCCGTCGCGCTGTCGATGTGATAGATAATATTTTGCAATTCCGGGGGATTGTCGATTAGGCTCACGTAGGGCGCAGGAAAGGTGTAGAGATTGCCACCGCGATCGAGTACCACATGGCCCAAGAAACCCGCGTCATCCCAACTGGGGTGTTGATAGTTACGCGTGACTTGACCGTTGGCGTCAATTTCGATCATGATCGCGCCTTTGACACCGCGCTCGGTTGTGCTCAACACAGAACGGGTGCTAAAGCCTTCGCTATCGCGAAATTTTGGCGAACGGCGGCAATAGTCAACAATACCTGGGGGCGCGTCGTTGGGTCGACTGTGACCGCTCGCCACGGTGGGTGCAACAGTAGGAGCCGTAGCTTCGGCCATGTCAACCGGTGCCACCGGTGCGGTGGGTTCGCGCTGGCGCAACAGAAAGAGCACAGCGCCGATCAGCAGAAGCGCGACCACAAGGCCACTCGCCAGCCAACGACGGGAAATGGCAAATGGGTTTGCGGTTTGCGGTACCGAGGGCGCTGAAATAGCTGGTTCGCGCTGGGCTTTTTTGGATGATTTACGTTTGGCCATGCGGCTGATTTCGTTTCCTATACTGAGCAATGCCATAGATGATAAAAAATTTGTGTAACTATTACGCCAATGTTAAATTTCATCACCTGCTGCTCTGAATGAATTCAGAGCCTGGGATAGCAAACGTGTTTAAACACGTTTCCTGTCTCAGGTGTTGAATTCATTCAACACAAATTTAACGTTGGCGTAATAGTTACAAATTTGGGGTCTTCGGGATCTGATGCGGTCAACCACATGCGATCCAAAAGAGCCCAAATTTATAGCCATTTACCCCGGTAATACACTATCATCTATGCGCTATTGCGGTATGCTAATTGACCGGCGTCAATAGGGGGCCGGCCGCGCAAGGATAGGTTTGGGGGACATAGAGACCATTTTCAACCACGGTTTCTACCCAGCAATATTGCTGCCCTGGCTGGTTGTCATTTTGCATCTGTGCTACATACCACAACACAATTTGCGCATCGACAATCTTTTCGGGCGGTGCGTCAATAAATTTCTCTGGCCCCTGCTCGTGATGGACCTCGCAACAGGAGCCAATCGTGATCAGATCCAGATCACCTTCGTTGCGCTCCGGGTGACGCAGCGTGGCATAGACATACGCATTGTCGCCGCGCCCGCCATCGCCAAATTGACCGCGCCCCGGCACTATATAGAAACTTTGCCCCGCGGCATCGGTCATGCGCAATTGGGCGCCATCGGTGGTCACCAAATTGGTGGGTGCTTGCCACTGCTCAGTCTGCCACGGTTGCCAATCTGCGCCCGTCCACGCGGCTAGGGTCTGGTTGCCACTAAAGGCAATGCGCAACACGGGCCGATACCAACCATCGTTGCCACAGCCACGGCCTAAATTGATCATCACCGGGCGGAAACGACCATCGGTATAGAATTCATAGCGATTCTGATAAAAGTAATTGCACGGTTGCGGCCATAGCTCGCTGCGGAATTCCTGGATCAGCGCAAAGCCAATCGGCGCGCCATTCTCCAGCATCGGCTCGACGGTCGGCCCGTTAAAGGCGACCACGACGGCCTGACTAAAGGTTGGGCAGCCGATGGCATCGCTGTAGCCAAAGTCCTCGCGTGTAGAATAGCTCACATGCCAGTCAACCACAGCCACACTGTCAAACCGCGGCTGATCACCAAAACGGACATTCATCACGCGCAAACCGTCGGAACTGGTGATCACATAGTCAAATTGCCAGCCGTCGCGCGTCAGCGTGTTGACGGTATCGCAATATTGCTGGGTCACCACCTCGTCTTGCAGTTGCTTTTCCGAGATGACCGGCCCCTGCACCGTGCCTACCGTGGTCCAACGCACACCCACCAGGGCACCCGCCGTCAGATCGACAATCGCCCACAAGGCGCGCTCACCGCTGACAAAGGTGGGGGCCACACACAGATGGCGCGAACGCTCACAGCGCGTCTGGCTGAGGGTGGTTTTGGTGCTCGCCATCAACGCGGCCGTGGCGGCTGGTTTGCCCCCCAGCGCGTCAATCACTTCGGGCGCATTGATCGCAATCGCCACCGCCAGATCGCGCAAGACCAGCGGAATAGCGGGCTGCATTTCTGTGCTGCGGACCACATCCAACACTTGTTGGGCCTGCACATCGACCAAGCCGATGGTCGTCAGATTATAGGCAAAGTTGTACATTTCTACCCGATAACAAGCAGCAGGCTGGCAGGTCGCGGTGGCGGATATGATGTCGCCAGCGCGTACTGGATAGACGCCAAAAATTTCGTTGCGCAGCGCTTCGCCGCCCGCCGCCACATACAAATCAGCCTGGAAGCGCGCGTCCTGGAGCGCTAGCTCCTGTGCCAGCAACTGGTCATCGCTCATATCCCCTTCCAACCGCAACGCCGGAATCGGTTGTTGGCGCGCCATCGCCAACCGATCCTGATAGTGCTGCCATTCGGGCAAAGTGCGAACCGGGATACGCGGGGCCAGCACGCCTGACGCTGGGGTCGGAATGACTGCCGTGGGCGCGCGCAAGGTGCGCACAAGGGGCATAGCCGTGGCGGACACAGGTATAGCCGTTGGCAAGATGGTAGGGGTTGGCAATGGGGTAGGGGTTGCACTACGACAGGCTGTACAGATCAGCAGAGAGAGCACAAACAAAAAGCCAAGGCGCAAAGAAAACGACATAACACATCCTACAACAAATATCTTAGATGACGGTGAAACAACCGTTTCAACAATAAATCCTCCTTACGGAAATGTCAAATATGCTCATCAAAATTTTATAAATAAAAAACCGAAATCGTGATCGACTCCGGTCAAGTTTCTGCGTATGCGCGGTCGGGCGGACTGGCTAGTAGATCCCGGCGTAAATAAGGTACCCTATTTTTACCATGATGTACACGAGTAACGTGCCTGATTAACTGCCGTGGTATCTACGCCCAACTGTACTAGTCGGCCAGTAAAAACGCGGGCACGACCGAACCACCCCCCGCCGTGACATTGAGCAGCGTGACCGTGCTAAGCCGATTTAAACAGCCGCCCACGCTATCGCCATGAAATAGGAATGGATCACAATCGACCAAACGCTGGCTGATGTCCACGCGGCCCTGCTGATCGACGCGCGGGAAATCTTCATAGGCGATGGTGGCGCGCACCTGAACAATGCTCGGCTCGTGCAGCGCCGTTTGCAGCGCCTGATCCCAAATCGGTTGCTCAGTTTCCCAGCCGATCAACACGCCTTTGCCGCCATATTCATCATTCGGCTTGAGCACCAGTTGATCCTTGTTGGCGTTGATCCAGGGCACGAGATCAAGAATTGTGCCATCTGGCCCAACGGTCTTGCGCTCCTCGACAATGCGCGTCCAGGGAATATGCTGCTGGATCGCGTCCAGTTCTACTGCTGTAAAAAGGTGGGCATTGCGCTCGTCCGAGACGACGGCAAAGCTGGCCTTTTTGTGCAGTAACTTGCAATTAAAGGGATTGACCATGCAAATTGCACCGGCGCGCACTGCCTCGATAATCGGATGATTCAAACCATATTTTTGTAGCAACTCACTGCCCAACACCCGTTTATAGACAAAATCGACCGGACGACCGGCGGCAAACATCTGGCCATTGCGAAACGCCATCTCGTCGGGATCGCAAACGGTCGCGGTAATGCCGTGACGGGCGAAGTATTCGACAAAGAGCGTGAATTCGGTGGTCGTCGGCACGCCGCGAAAATCGACAATGGCTATATCGGGCAGCTTACTGCGATTACCGCGCCATTGATAATAGACCCGCAGCAACGCCTCCAACGCATGGGGGCGCACCTCTAGTGATTGCACTGGGTAACGCTCCTGAAAGCACTGCATGAGGGGCAATTCCAGAAAGAGTTCGGCCATGACATCATTATAGGCCATGCCCGCCGGACTTTCGCCGTTAAATTCAATAAAGTTCAGTGTGTAGCTGCCGTCGGGGTGGCGCGTAAAAAAGCTATCGAGCCGCGCCGTGGGAATATTGGTTTTGTAGCCAGTGGACAAGCTGACCAACGCTTCCTCGGCGCTGTCGAGAAATAGTTGGGCGCGCAACTTGGGATCGGCCAGCAGCGCGTCGGTCAGCTTGCGAAAGACACGCAGCGTGAGGGTCGTGCGTTCGATCAGGTAGCGATAGCTATCGACAGTATGAAACATAGGGCGCAACACGGTGCAAAGCGGTCGTCCGCCAAAAATCAGGTTGCGCGCGCCCAAGCCAGGGTAGAGCGCCTCCCAACTTTGTTGTGCCAAGGTGCCCGTGTTGCAGAGATCATGGTAGTGGTTGATGGCCGTATGGAGATTGGTCATAGGGTTTCGCGGTAAGTAGATAAGGGATGAAAGCCACGATAATAGGTATTGCGCGCTTGGTTAGACCTGTAGGGTCTTTGAGACCCTACAGGTCTCCGGTGAAGTTATTTACCCGCGTAATGTATGTCCGAAAAGTATATCACGCCGCCAGTTTTTTCAATACACCCAGCAGTAACTGCGTCAGCCGCGGCACAATGATTTTGCCAGCGGCGCTCACTTCTTCATGGGTCGGTTCGCTGTCGGCATCCATCTGATCGATACAAATGTTGGTGATGGTGCTCAGCGCCAGCACGTCCATGCCTGCATGATGGGCGACAATCGCTTCGGGTACCGTACTCATCCCCACGGCATCGGTACCCCAGGCGCGCAACATGCGGATCTCGGCGGGTGTTTCAAAATTGGGGCCAGAGAGCCACGTATAGACGCCATGTTGCAGCGATATGCCTTGCGCCGCGGCAACAGCCTCCACGACTTGACGCAATTGGCGCGTATAGGCACGATTGAGGGGTGGAAAGCGCGTGCCAAACGCCTCCAGATTCGGCCCCATCAACGGATTGTTGCCGGTCATCCCAACCAAGTTGATATGATCTTCAATCACCATAATATCGCCCACCGCAAAGTTGGGGTTGATGCCACCTGCGGCATTGGTCAGGATCAATGTTTCGATGCCTAGCTGTTTCATCACACGCACGGGCAACGTCACCTGTTGCAGATCATAGCCTTCGTAAAAGTGGAAACGCCCTTGCATGACGCAAACCGTAGCCCCCGACAAAGTGCCGATCACCAGCCGCCCGGCATGGCTCGCCACGGTGCTTACCGGGAAATGGGGAATCTCGCCGTAGGCAATCGTATCAGCCGCGGCCACCTGCTCCGCCACTGGTCCCAAGCCACTGCCCAATATTAGGCCAACCGTCGGCGTATGCTGGGTACGGCTGCGAATACAGGCGGCGGCAGCATTGTAGTCGGCCAGGGTAAAAGTAGGCATCGCGGTGTACTCCTGAATGATTGGCTGTCAACGGATTTTTGGAACGGATTGAGCGGGTGATGCTTCTCAGCATCCGCTGACCGCCGCCCATGTACGCACCATCTGGACCTGGGCTGGCGTCTCGGGTGACTGGGGGTGGCGATCACGCTTTGCCACATCTTGCCACAAGCGGGCTATTTCTGCCAATGCCGCTTCCCCGCTGCTGCCCTGGTTCACCAAATAGCAACCGACCACGGTGCCCGTGCGCCCCACCCCACCCCAACAGTGGACATAGACTACATGATCAGCAGCAAGCGCTTCGTCGATCAGAGCGAGGGTCTGCCCCATCTGCGCCACCGCGGGCACATCGCGATCCAGAATCGCCATCCGTCGATAGACCGCAGGGCGCGGATACGCTTTGCTCATTTGCGGAAGCAAGGTAGCATAAGGTGGCAACGGATCATTGGGATGGGTCAAATCAAGAAAAAAGGTCACGCCAGCATCGAGTAACCGCCGCAGTTTTTGGCGCATAGCCGATGCCGGCCAATCACCGGGATACTCACCGGCCAAGAGACGCCCAGGCTGCACCCAATAACTATTCGGATAAGGTCGCGCTAGCTTTGCCATCACTCACTCCTTGACCGGTTGGGGCAAAATTCGATTTTCTCGCCCAAGTAGCTTATAATACGCCATAGAAGCAAGCGAATCAATTTTGCAGTCTATAAAAGTAACGCGTGCAGAATTGCCGATCGGCGATGACACAGTGTAGATTCGTTCGGTCATCGAGTAGATCGAGTAGATCAAGTAGATGTAGTACACTGTAGTCGAAATCATGATAAATTAGGCAGCGCTTGTAGGTCACGTTTGTAACGTGACAAAGCCGTTCAATGCAAACCATGGGGTTTGTAACCACCACAAACGTAACGTGACCTACGTTATGCCATCAAAACTTTGATTACAGTGTAGTAGGTACTGTACGTTCAGCAATGATTATGGCGAAAAAATCGTCCAAACAACCGAAACCAACCGAGCGCGCCATTGATCTGCGCGCCTTTACCACCGACTTTTTCACGAATCTGGGTGCAACGGTCAAGGCGGCAGATCGGCGCAAAACTGGCGCGCTCCAAGTAGAACTGCCCCAGGAGTTGTCCGCCTATTTTGACGCGCCTTCGCTCACGCTCTGTTTTCAACAAGCGGCGCCGAGTGCGCTACCGGCCAGCAGCCAGCAGTTGATCGCCCACGGCAGCCCATTCTTCGACAAAATGTTGGCCTATTTGGACAACCGCAGCGCCGTGGCCCACCAGCGGTTACCGGCGCGCCACCATGCCGGCGAGGAACTCATGCGCGCCGTGCGCCCAGTCAACACGGGGATTGTCGGGCTGCGCATGCAGGAGCAGACGCAACATCTCTACGCCTTTCATTGGCACATTACCTATCGTGCGGATGATAAGCGTGAGGAGCTTTATTCGGTATTGCTCAATGAAGCGGGCGAACGGATTGTTGCCAGCGATGAACAGAATGCGGCTGCCGATGCAGTCGATCTGGCGGTGCTCTTGGCCGATGCCGAAGCGCTACCGCCCGAATTGAACAGTGAAGGCCAGCCAGTACCTGTGGTGGTCGGCGCGCGCCTGCCGCCCATGACCCACCTGTCGCGCATGGCAGAAACGGCGCGCAAATATGCCATCTATCACGCGGATCTGCGCTGTGTGAGCCATGAAACCGAAATTTTGCCGCGTCTCTACAAGACACTCAACCGCCTCACCACCTACTATCAGCAGCAGATCGAGGAAGTCTACGACGCCCACGACCCAACGGGCGAGAAACGGCGCGTCCTCGAAACCGACCTGGAACGCAAGCTTGCCGAAGAGGTCGAAAATCATCGGCTGCGTGTACACGTGCAACTCTTTAGCTATGCCGTGTTGCAAGTGCCCGTGGCCGTGGCTAATCTGACGCTGAGTGATGGCAAGCGCGAAGTCACCGTACAAGTCTTGCGCAATCGCTACGATGGTACCCTTCAGCGCCCGCGCTGCCATGTCTGTCAAAACGAAACTGCCCAGGTTGTGTTGGACCGCAATGGACACATTATTTGCGACCAATGTCTGCAGCAGTGTGGCAGTTGCCAAGAGATATTGTGTACCACCTGTGGTGTGGCGGCTTGTCCCGTCTGCGGCCAGCAAAATTGTGACACCTGCGGGCGCATGTGTTGGGCCTGTGGCGAGCGCGCTTGTGCCGAACATAGCAGCGGCTGTCCGGTCTGCGGCGACGAGGTTTGTCATGCTTGCCAGGAAGTGTGTAGTCACTGTGACACGCGCCAATGTCGTAGCCATCTGCGGATGGATCACGTGAAGGAACAGCGGGGCGAGACGGCCTATATCTGCACCAGTTGTGCGCTGCGCTGCCCCAGCTGTGAACAATACAGTGCCGAGGTTGGCCTGTGCAGCGCTAGTGGACAGCGGTTTTGCCAAAATTGCTTGGTGGCTTGCGCCACTTGTCAACGCGCAGTCGGCCCCGGTTTTTATCAGGTCATCGACGAGGCCCCCTATTGCCACAACTGTCTGGTCGAATGCCCAGGCTGTCATGGCTGGACGAACGCTGTCCAAGCGTGTGCCTATTGTCAGGCCAGTTGTTGCCATGCATGTGGCGAAAGGTGCATCCTCTGTCAGCGTAGTTTCTGTGTCGATCACAGCCACAGCTATGCCGGTTGTGACCATATTGTCTGCCAGACCCACGCCGCGCACTGCGCCCATTGCACACAGGAGCTTTGTCCGCTGTGCAATGCGGTCTGCGCCATCTGCGAACGCTATCATTGTGCCACCCACGCCGCCACTTGTGCCCAGTGCGGGCAGCGTTATTGTCAGGCATGTGTGGTAGAGAGCGATCTTTGCAAAACCTGCACCGCGCTTGCCGCCGACGGTGTTGCAATCGACCTGACCCAAGAAGCCTGTATCACTGATGCACGGGTGGCCAAGCTTGCGCCCTACTACACCTGGACACGCGTCCACAATTTGCGCTATACCCTCTACCGCGGGCACCATGCGCAGCGTTCGGATGTGCTGATTGTAACAACCGTAAGCGAGGCCGATCTACAGGTCTTGTCGGTGACGGGGCAGGGTATAACCCGCACACGCCGCCCAGCAACCATCGAAAGTGAGCCAGCCGAAGGCGCAACCCTGCAAGACAGCAATCAATGGCTACACGAATTCCAAGAGTGGCTGCGGCGTATGCGAAGATCAGGCCGTGATCGACGCTGACGCGCGGCTGCGCGCCCAGCAGCACTTGCACGACTGCCACCTTTGTCCCCATGATTGTGGCACAGCGCGGGCAACGGCGCAAGGGGTTTGTCGCGTCGGGCAGACGAGCTATATCGCCAGCGAAATGTTGCACCTGGGCGAGGAAGAGGCATTACGGCCGGCCCATGCCATTTTCTTTAGCGGCTGTACTGCGACCTGTAGTTTTTGTACGGCAGCCAAATTTGCCTTTCGACCCACCTATGGCGTGGCAGTCAGTCCGGCCCAATTGGCCGCACGTATGCTCGAGCGCCAGGGGCAAGGCGCACGCTCGATCTGTTTTATTGGCGGCGATCCGGCTCCGCACATCCCATTCATTCTCTCTACGTTGGCGGTGCTGGGGGATCGCAAAACCGTGCCGACAGTCTTGAACAGTAATTTTTACCTGACCGACCAGGCACTCGATCTGTTGGCCGGCGCAATCGACATCTATTTGCCGGATCTCAAATTTGGCCCGGCGCTTGGCCCCCAAAGCTGTGGCGAGCGCGTTGGCGGGATGCCCAATTATTGGGCGATCGTAACCGCTTGTCTGGATCGACTTTACCTGGCCAACCAGCGGTTGCTCGTGCGTCATTTGCTGATGCCCGGTCATTTTGCCTGTTGTACAGAACCAATTCTGCACTGGCTGGCCGCACGACCGCAGATGGAAGTCAGCTTGTTGACCCAATACCTAGCACCGCCACAAGCCAGGGGTGAATTGGCGGCCCAACTTTCGCGCCAAGAGATCAAGCGGGCGACGACGCTCGCCCAAGCATTAGGCCTTAGCCTCGTCCGCTAATGGCACTGGAATCTATGATGACAAGCAAGCGATTTACCAAACCTGAAATTATGAGCCCCGCCGGCTATTGGCCCCAATTACACGCGGCGATTGAAGCCGGGGCCGACGCCGTCTACTTTGGCCTGAACCACTTTACGGCGCGGGCCAAGGTTGGCTTTACGGCCACCGAATTACCCGAAGTTATGCGCACCCTGCACCAACGGGGTGTCAAAGGCTACGTTACCTTTAACACGCTGGTCTTTGACCATGAACTGCGTGAGGCGGCGCGTTCGTTGGCCATAATTGCCGAGGCGGGGGCCGATTCGATCATTGTACAGGATGTTGGGGTGGTGCAACTGGCCAAGCAGATTGCGCCCGGATTGGCGGTGCATGGCAGCACACAGATGAGCATTACCAGCGCCGAAGGGGTGGCGCTGGCCCAGCGCTTGGGGGCCAGCCGCGTCGTGTTGGCGCGCGAGCTTTCCCTGAGCGAAATCCGCACGATCCGCGCCCAGACCGATTGTGAACTGGAAATGTTTGTGCATGGCGCGCTGTGCGTTTCCTATTCGGGTCAATGTTTTTCGTCGGAAGCGTGGGGGGGACGCAGCGCCAACCGTGGCCAATGTGCGCAAGCTTGCCGGCTGCCCTACACCTTGATCGTCGATGAGGTGGTCAAGCCATTGGGCGATGCCCGCTATCTGTTGTCGCCCGGCGATCTCTATGCCTTGGAACAGATGCCCGAGATTGTGGCGTTGGGCGTATCTGCGCTGAAAATTGAGGGGCGCTACAAGGATGCCAACTATGTGGCGTTGACCACAGCCGCCTATCGCAAAGCAGTGGACGAAGCGTGGGCCGAGCTGCCGCTGAGTATTACGGCGGGAGAAAAGTTACAGCTAGAGCAAGCTTACTCGCGCGGCTTGGGCCCCTTCTTTGTCGCCGGCACCAATCACCAAACCGTAGTTCAGGGCCGGTCACCGCGGCACCGGGGCGTGCTCATGGGCCAGGTAGCCCAGCTACTGGGTGACCAGATTGTGATCACGCCGAATGAGACAGACCCAATCGCGCCATTGAAAGCGGGCGATGGTGTGGTCTTTGACGCGGCCGATTGGCGCAGCCCCGAAGAGGCCGAGGAGGGCGGGCATATCTATCATGTCAAGCCGCGGCGTGGGGGGCAACTGGCGCTTGAATTTGGCAACGGTGCGCTCAACTTTATGCGCATTCGCCCCGGCGATCTGATCTGGCGGACACACGATGTGGCATTGGACAAAGCGGCACGCCCCTACACGCAAGCAAGCAGCCCGGTCCACAAACAGCCGCTACACCTGCATGTGACGGCCTACGAAGGCAGCCCGTTGCGCCTGCGCTGGACCTTAGTAGAGCAGCCCCAGATCAGCGTGACGGTACAAGCAGAGGAAAGACTTGGCCCTGCCCAAAAGCGCGCCATGACGGTTGACTATCTGCGCGAGCAATTGGGCCGACTTGGCAATACTGCCTATACGGTTGCCGAGTTGCAATTGGAGATGCAGGGCAATCCCTTTGCGCCCAGTTCCCTGCTCAATCATCTGCGTCGTCAGGCAATCGAGCAATTGACCGCGTTGCAAAGCCGTGGGCCAGCCATCGCCGTCCATGATCCGGCGGTCGTTGTCGAAGCGGCAGTTCAGGCAGCTACGCATTCAGTCAGTTTGCCGCTTGGTCAGCCACAATTGCATCTACTAGTACGCACACCCGAGCAGTTAGCGGCGGCGCTTGATCTGAAACCGGCCAGTATCACCCTGGACTATTTGGACTTGTATGGCTTGCGCCCGGCGGTGGAACAAGTACAAGCGCGTGGCATCACGGTGCGCGTCGCCAGCCCGCGCGTGCTCAAGCCGGATGAGCAACGCATTGTGAACTTTTTGTTGCGTCTGGATTGCCAGATTGTGGTGCGCTCGAACGGGTTGCTGTACGCGCTCCAGGCAGAAGCCCAGAGCCGGGACGCAGACGCCGCGCCGCCCCCATTGATTGGCGATTTCAGCTTGAATGCGGCCAATGTGCTGGCAGCGCAGACCTTTCTAGACATGGGGTTGTTGCGCCTCACGCCCACGCATGATCTCAATGCCATGCAAGTGGCCGACCTAGCGCGCGCGCTTGGGCCCGCGCAGATCGAAGCGATTGTTTATCAGCATTTGCCCGTTTTTCACACCGAGCATTGTGTCTTTTGCCGCTTCCTGTCCGCCGGTACCAGCTATAAAGATTGTGGCCATCCCTGCGAAAAACATCGGATCGCCCTGCGCGATCACAATGGCCGCGCCCACCCGGTTATGGCCGATGTGGGCTGTCGCAACACGGTTTTTGGGGACGAAGCGCAAGAAGCCAGCCGCCATCTAGCGCTATGGCAGACCGCCGGTATTCGCCATTTTCGGCTAGAGTTTGTGCATGAATCGGGGGATCAGGTAACACAGATCACCCATGCCTTTACCGAGAGCTTGGCGGGCAAGCGTTCCGCACGCGAGTTGATGCAGCGTTTGCAAGAGATTACGCCCCAGGGTACGACTGAAGGTAGCCTTTTTATTGCCGACAACTATTTGGCGATACCCCTGTTGCAATAAGGCGTTTTATAGTGACAAGGCAGTCTGTTGATCCAAAATGGTGCGCACAGTTTTGGTTAAGAGGGAGAGCGTGTAAGGTTTGGGCAGAAAGGTGACATTG
>DAOTTR010000324.1:0-3815 GCA_034437715.1 Caldilineaceae bacterium | reverse complement strand
CTACCTATACTCGGCGTATCCGTGACGTACCTAGACGTAAAACTAAACTCAATTCGGCTCTTAACTTCCCTAAACGCCGTCGAAAACACTGCTTCTAATCCTTACCTTAATGGCAGTGACTCCTGCCACGGGGCTAGTTTCAGTAACTGTTTGGCTGCATCCAGGCCCAGCAGATACTCACCCTGCGCAACATAGTGATTCAGCAATCGCTGCCAGCCTTGCACAGCTAGGGCATT
Organism: Caldilineaceae bacterium; assembly: GCA_034437715.1. Lineage (GTDB taxonomy): Bacteria > Chloroflexota > Anaerolineae > Caldilineales > Caldilineaceae > JAHBVH01. Next base: position 3,579 of record DAOTTR010000324.1, on the reverse strand, counting down.
CAATTGTTCGCGCTGAGCCAGCAGCCAATGCTCAAACTCCGGGGCATTTCGAATCGAAAAATCAGTTAGAAATTCACCTCGGTATAGGTCAAGTGTGTTGCAGAGTGCGCTAGGATCGAGCGTTGTCGCGCCTTGCAAGCCGCTTTGAAAGACTTCTACATCCAGCCAGTAGGCGCTGTGCCGATTGAAAGCAATCGTCTGATGGGTGATGCTAAGGTGCGCACCACACATCAAACGCAAATTCGGCAACAGATCGCGCAAATTGCCCAAGGCACGCCCATGCGTGCCATTTTCCCAGAAGAGCGCAGCAATGGTCGTGCGTTGGTAGACCCGCCCATTCACCGCCATATGGAAGAGTAACGCCTGCTCTTTGCGCGCCAACTGTTCGTGCAAAGGCGCTTTGTCCCGCATAATTTGCGGCACACCTAATAGCGCTAATTTAAGGTTTTTTAGCATAGGGTCATTCGGTCACCTGGCTGGCTGAAGAAGTGTCGGTAGGCTACTAAACCGTGGTTGTGCTGAAAAAGCGTATTGGAGCGCGTGTTTTACTGGGTAGTATATCTTGTTTATTAGAGATTATGCCGATTTGTTATTTCGGCAACAAAACTAGGTGCAATTGTTCTTGTAGGTGCGGTTACAAACCGCACCTACTTGTGCGGTTACAAACCGCATCTACTCGTGCGGTTACAAACCGCACCTACGCATGCACAAAATTAAATCGGAATAAGGTCTATTTATCCCCGTTCGGAGGGCGCTGTTCTTCCTGTCATTCCGTCAGCTACCGCAATCCTTGCCACGGCTCCTGGTCACCCACTTCCACCGAAACGTAGCCGCCTGCGCCAACACAGGGGCCGAGAATGGCGAGCAGCTTGGCCCCTGTGTCGCCGCTATTAAACGAAGCATGTACCACATCGGCGGGGATGAAGACCGCGTCCCCGGCGCGTAAGATGCGCTTTTCTTGATGTAGCCACTGCTCCACCACCCCTTCGATCACATAGATCACCTCTTCCTGATCGGGGTGCTTGTGAAAGTTGTGGCCGCCGCCCGGATTGAGCGTCACCTCAATCACGGTTAAGTCCTTGGCCCCGAGGGCCGGTCGGCACATCCAACCCAGCGATCCCCAACTTAACTGTTCGCGTGGGGTGTCGGCGGCTGTAACGAATTGTCCACTCATGTTGATTTCTCCTTGTAAGGACGAAGTAAGCACAAAACTATCGACTGGTCCAGCATGGTTCAAAGAAGCCAGCGGGTAAGAACCGGTTTACGGGTCATGCGAAATAGGCATTTGCCACTTTTTGCGTAAAGTTCTCGCCCATGATCTGATACCCAGCGGCGTCGGGGTGCAACTCGTCGGGCAGCAGATGGGCATAGGCCTCGCCAAAGACATCGAGCCCATTGACGTAGTGCAGATTGGCATCACCGGCGGCCTGCAACGCATCTACCGCGGCGACCACTTCATCGCGCATGGCTTGCAGTGTAAAGCCGACGGCGTTGAGCGCGCTTTCGCGCGGTGGCGAGTAGATTGGCGACATGACCGCGTAGGGCGTGTCGGGATGTTGCTCGCGCACAATCTGCACAAAGCTGATGATCGCGGCGCGAAAGGTGCGCGCACTGAGCGATCCCGCCCCATAAATGTTGATGCCGACACACATCGACAGATAATCCGCGGGCAAATCACGGATCAGGCGCGCCAGCATCGGTTCCAGGTGACATTGACCGCCAAAGCCGAGACAGGTCAGGTTGAAATTGCAGTTGCGTGCCACAATCGCGGGCCAGGTTTGCGTAGGCGAGGCCGCGGTACGACACTGTGTGATCGAACTACCATAGGTGATCCAGCGCGGGCGCGTGTCCGCATGGGCCGCCAGCGCCGCGCCGTCGTCAATCCCCAGCGTGCGCAGTTGAAACTCGCCAAATTGGGGCAGCCATAGCTCGAACACCTTTTCGCCAGCGGGCAGATCATCGAACTGAAAGTGATCACGCCCTTCGAGTGGCACACTCCCCATAAACTTGCCGTCGCAGCAGAGATCGATCGCGCCCATTTCTGGTTTGGCGACCAAATTTCCGGCTAGGGTGCGCGTATCGCTGACAAAGGCCAGCCGTACCCCCGCGGGCATGGTCGCCCGTGCAATGAGATCGACGGTTGGGAAAAGGTCGCGCTGTTGATAGGGTAGCCGCCATGGCATGGACCACGTGGCTGTGTGCTCCACGGATATCGCGCCAGGCCAGGATAAACGGGGGTCTTTCAATTGAATTGATTGCATGATAAACCTTTGTCTAGCTTCGGTGATAGGCTTGGTAGATGGTCAATTAAGTTTACCCGAGAGTCAGCCAGCGGCCAAACCTCTTGTTGGTAACGGCCTTATTCCCTGATCGTCACCCAGTGTACCGTGTTCTCCTGTGCTTGCAATTGCCCGACGCCGCGGATGTGAGTTGCAATCAACGTTGCTCCTTCTGCCAGGGCAGTCGTGGCGAGCTGCGCACGGCTGAGCAGATTCGCCGCGCTATCCGCCCAGGTGACATTCCAACTTGGTTGCTCTACCTCGACCGTATGGTGATAGAGATCGCCCACACAATAGAGTACCGCGCCGGCCGATTCGAGCCGCAACGCCTGATGGCCGGGCGTCTCACCAGGCGTATGACAGATGCGTAGGCCATGACCCAGATCGAGATCGCCCGTGACCAAGTGCAGCAGGCCGTGTTGCCAGATCATTTCAAAGGTGCGCCCGATGAGCGAGGTTGGATCGGCGCGTTCTTGTTGCAAGCTTTCCTGTTCCCAGTCGGCGCGACCGAGGTGGACCTTGGCATTGGGAAAAGCCGGTCGCAGAACACCCGCTTCTTCAATGGTAAGCGCGTTGAAGTGATCGCCATGGGCATGGGTAATGATCAAATGTTCCACAGCCACGGGGTCAAGGCCAGTGTCGGCCAGCTGGGCAAACAGATCTGGCGGCGGTTGATAGTTGGGGAGCGCAAAGGGCGAACCCGGCTCAAAGGCAAACAGACCTGCGTCTACCAAAACGGTAGTCTCTGGCAACTGAATGTAGATGCATTGCACTGGCACACGCGCCGGCGTGGCAAAGTGAGCTGTATACCGGCTGTCAACTGTCGCCGCGTCAACATTCAGCGACGTGGTCAAGTCAAACCGTGAGTCACAAACATTGATGATGGTGATGGTGGCGTTGCCCAATTGAAATTGGCTGGGTGTTGCGTTCATCGCGCTTCCTCACTTGGTTTGCTGATTGGATTTTGGGAATGGCATAGCTGTAAATGATGTTCAGTACCTATTTTGCCTGATGCGGCTTGTGGCGTCAAACAGTTGAACAAATGAGCGATTTTGTGCTATACTATCGTAACTACTACGCCAACGTTAAATTCGTGTTGAATGAATTCAACACCTGCGACGGGAAACGTGTTTAAACACGTTTTCTATCCTAGGCTCTGAATTCATTCAGAGCAGCAGGTATGGAAGTTAAGAGCCGAATTGAGTTTAGTTTTACGTCTAGGTACGTCACGGATACGCCGAGTATAGGTAGGATTCATCAAAAAGAGTTGGGTGAGTTGGGTGAGTAAGTGTTCTGGTTC
>DAOTTR010000323.1:0-5076 GCA_034437715.1 Caldilineaceae bacterium | reverse complement strand
AGGGTTGCAAAACGTTGATCAAGCGTAATGTCAAGCAGGTTGTTGAGGTCGGAGAAAATCGAAATTTTCCCATATTTTGAAACGCCAGTGAGCAGAGTGAAATGCAGATTCTCCGCTTCAGTCGATTTCAACACCGAATAAAAGTTCTTCAGCGTGGTAACATGATCTTTCACTTTTTCATCATTTTCCAGCAGATCTGTGATCGGTTTATCATATTCGTCGATCAATAGCGCAACCTTTTGTTCTGCCGAGATCTGTACAATCAATTCACGAAATTTATCCTTGTAGTGGGCCGTTGTCAAAACAAGACCGTGTGTCTTTGCCAACTTATCCATATAATCAGTAAGCGCAATGCCAAGCGGTTGGCTGAGATAGTCTAAATCATTGAAATTGATCAGGATCACTGGGCGCGGCTGCCAATCGATCTTGTCTTCGATCCACAGGTCATGAAAGAGCGGCTTATTGCCGCGAAAAAGTTCCTGCAGCGTCGTCGTCAGCAACGATTTACCAAAGCGCCGCGGGCGCGCGAGAAAGACAAATTTGCCCGTATTGAGCAGATCATAGATTTGGCGCGTTTTGTCAACATATACATTGTTTTCTTCCCGCAAATTACGAAACGACTGGATCCCAATCGGTAACTTTTGCATAAAACTTCCTCCGTCATGGCAAAGTGTATGGGAATCATTATAACATAGACAAGCAATGCCTCAAGCAACGCTTTTTCTCCAGGCCAAGCAACGCTTACGCAACGCTTGGCCTGCTATCCTCTTCTTATCATCACAAACAACAGGTACGGTGAGTCAATGAGCCAGAGATTCCGCGTTCTTCCCCGAACGCAGGAATCTCGGCTCAAGCCGCAGGAGCAGGTTTGGGGCGGAGGCGACCATTGCCCACCAGGACAAACCAACCAATGATGAACGCCATTCACGCCGCCATCCTGGCTGCCCACCACCGGTTGATGACAAGTTTCGCCCAGGGCGATGCCGTGGGCGTGGCGGCAGTCTACGGCGAAGACGGACACCTGTTGCCAGCCTACAGCGCTGCCATCCGCGGGCGCAGCGCGATCCAGGCGTTCTGGCAGGGTTGTATGGACATGGGCATCTGCGCCATGCAACGCACACCGAGTGAAGTCGATTTTTTGGGGGATACCGTTAACGAAATGGGCGAGTATCGCTTTCTGGACCGCCACGGGCGCGTGCTCGATGTTGGCAAATATATCATCATCAGGAAGTACCAACACGGGCAATGGCAAATCCAACGCGATATGTGGACGAGTAATCTGCCCGCGCGCTAGTGCGCATAACTTTTGGTAACAAACGGTGCATTTCCGCTTCAATCACGCCACAACCGGTGTTGCATTGTTTATTTTATTCACAGTTTCAAGGCAAAAGGAGTCAAGATCATGTCGAAATTTCCCTGGAAAGTCCTCGTGCTGTTTCTATGCTTGGCGTCGGCACTGGCGCTGAGTATGGGGGGAGGTACGGCGCAAGCCACCCCAGCCATGCAAGAGGCCCCCAAGCTGAACACGGCGGTAGTCACCGGCACGGTTGTGCTGCCCGGTCGCGCGATTGTCGATGCCCGCACCAACCACTTCGTGGTCGATTCCCCTGGGCCGCTGGCTGGGCCCAATCAAGAAGTGAACCCGCTGGAATTGCTCCTGGGCGCGCTCAATACCTGTGGCATCTTCATCTATGAAAAAGCCGCGCAAGAGCTGAGCATACCCCTCGATCACATCTCCGCCGTCACTGAGGGTGATTTTGCCGCACAGGGTCTCAAAGATGGTTCGGTCAATCCACGAATCCGCGCCTTCCGCGTCAAGATCAGCATGACGGGTCCCAGTGTCGATCAGGCCAATCAACTGCGCGCCCAGTTCAAGCTGCGCTGCCCGATCTACACCACCTTATCGCTGGCCGCACCCATCGACATTATGCATGTTGGCATGGACGACAAGGCCGGCGCGTTGTTGGAAGTCGACTTCACCTATGACTTTGCCACTGCCGATGAGTACATCGCCGCCGTCTCCCCAATGGCTGAGCAATGGACGGCAGTGCCCGGACTGCTCTGGAAAGTCTGGACACTCGATGCGGAAACCAAGCGGGCCGGTGCGGTCTACCTGTTCGAAAACGCCGAGGCACGTCAGGCATATCTCGATAGTGAACTGGCCGCCGCCGTCGCCAACCACCCAGCGTTGAGCGATTTTCGGGTTGCACCCTACACGATCATGGCCGCCGAGTCGCGCGTTACCAACGCTCCGTTCCTGGGCGCGCCAGCCAATGCCACAGCCGAGAATGCCGGTGTGGTGTTGGAAGTCGACTTCACCTATGACTTTGCCACCGCCGATGAGTACATCGCCGCCGTCTCGCCCATGGCCGAGCAATGGACGGCAGTGCCCGGACTGCTCTGGAAAACCTGGATCCTCAACCCAGAAACCAAGCGCGCGGGTGCGGTCTACCTGTTCGAAAGCGCCGAAGCCCGGCAAGCCTATCTCGATAGTGAACTGGCCGCCGCCGTCGCCAACCATCCAGCCTTGAGCGATTTTCGGGTTGCACCCTACACAATCATGGCAGCGGAGACGCTGATCACCCACGGGCCGATGAGCATGGCAGGGCAATAGGTACTTTTCTCGAGTAAATTCAGTTCAGGTGATAGCTACCTGTAGAAGTAGCTGTCACCTGAACCTGTGATTCGTGAACAACCACGATAATGTGACAATTTTCATTAGCAAGTGATAACCGCCAATCCGAACATCACCAATCCCAATCAGATCGAGGTTGATCAGCGGGTGCGGATTCCGGGGTAGGATGGCTAGGATGAGTAACTCATTACCGATATCGCAACACCGGAATATGGTATTCTGCCACTTCAACCCCACCGCCAGCGCATAACTGAATACCAATTGTTGTGATGTTGCCATGCGTCCAAAAACCAGTCAATTACAACGAACCGGGGCGATTGGGCAAAATCAGGGTCGTTGATATAGAGATTGTGTTCATCTATGCCAATAATAACGACTGCATGTTCGGTAATGCGTTCTGCAAAGGCGAGATCGGGACGAAGCAGCCAATAGGGCAGCAGTTCTGTGGCAACGGGGACAATGACCGGCTGTCCTGTTGCCAGCCGCTGGCGCAGGGTGACCAGATGGCCTTGGGATCGTTCAATGATCAGGCGCCATGAACGCAGGCGATCGATATTAGGAAAGGGGGTGCCGCTCTCCGTTGTGCCGAGTCGTTGCAGTAGGCGTTGGTAATTGACCCGTTCGCCCAAATAGGTCATCACCATCGCGGCGCAGGCTGGTAAACACTCACCATTACGTTGCTGACGCCAGTTTACAATGTTGGATAATTGCATCGACTCGTTGCCTGATTTGTTGAAGTTGGGGATTGCGTAGGGGCATCACTTTGCCGCTCTGGGTATCAACACCAATCATGCCCAACGGCCCCAATTCGCCAACGCGCGTCATTTGGAAGCGAATAGAGAATTGCCACAGCGGACGATGTAATGGCGCCAATATACCACCACTGGCGCTGAAATGCATCGAGAGATGCTCACGCAAATAAGCGGTTGCGATACGCTTGGCTTGATAACGTAACACACAGCCATGCTTATCGCGTGCCAGTGTATCCTGCGCTTGGCCCATAAACACAAACGGAGACTCGGAGAGATCCTGAATTTGATCGATAGATAGCGGAATAACAGCCTGTTTTTGCGCATCAATCACTAGTTTCGCTCCCGTACCAATAAGTTCTTGCGCGGCGTTCTGGTAGCGAATCAAAAAATACCAGTAGCCATTAGCGAAAAAACCATTGACGGCGCGATAGTTTGTATCGAGTATGGTAGCTAGGTATTGGTTTGCCATCGCTTGCGCATCAATTTCTGTTTCTGTCGTCGCTATCACAGCCGTTGTTATTTCCATTACGCTGCCTTTCACAAAACCGGAGTGAACTACGGCATAGAGTATACCATATCCGGTTCACAAGCAAACACAACTTTCAGAAAGGAACAAACATGCAACACTTTCAATTCTACAAACGCCTGCTCACCCTCAGCCTGCTCCTGGGCATGACGGTCTTGCTCGTTGGCCAGCCGGCAATGGTAGTTGCCCAAAGCACCTGTCTTCCTTTGTGCATCGCAAATGGCAATGTTGGCATTGGCACAACAGCCCCTGCGCGACCGTTGGAAGTTGCCACCGACGCTGGCGGTGCGACCAATCACCTAATCAGTTTCCTGACCACTGCCGACAATGGAAAAGGTTCGCTCTTCGGTGTTGATACAGTCAATCGAAAGATGTATTGGCGGCTGAATGACTCTGGTGACTATGGCTGGCAATTCCAGAATGGGCAGGGTACGCCAGCCATGACCATTCTCAACGGAGGCAACGTCGGCATCGGCACCACCACACCTGCACAGCCATTGGAAGTTGCCACAACTACTGGTGGGCCGGCAAATCACCTTTTCAGTTTTCTGACCACGGCTGATGGAGGTAAAGGTTCGCTCTTCGGTGTTGATACGACAAATCGAGTGATGTATTGGCGGCTGAATGACTCCGGTGACTATGGATGGCAATTCCAAGATAATCAAGGCCAGTCCCGCATGCAGTTGAGTCGACTCGGCAATATCGACATCCAGCTCGATGGCAAGATTGGTCATAGCCCAGACACCGACATTTTTCCGTATAAGAGCCACGATATGGCGCGCGATGCACTAGGGTGGTTTAATCCGGGCGGTGGATCAGAAATGTGGCTGTCTGGCCGCACTGGCATGACTTTCTTTACCAGCGCAACCCCCCCGTATGGGTATAGCTGCCGACGGCACCGTCGGTATATATGGTCCCTTGGGGGTTGATGGTACTACGACTACACGTGTTCTCCAGATTACGGGTGGCAGTGACCTGGCAGAACCGTTTGTCGTTTCCGGTATGGACACGATAGAACCAGGCACAGTCGTTGTACTCGACCCCGCCAACCCGGGTCAACTGCGGATGGCTGATGGTGCATACGACACGTTAGTTGCTGGCATTGTCAGCGGTGCGGGCGGCATCAATCCAGGGCTGATCATGCAACAGGAAAGTGTCACCGA
>DAOTTR010000322.1:0-2570 GCA_034437715.1 Caldilineaceae bacterium | reverse complement strand
CGTAGTTGTGATATTTCCATAAGCTAAACTTATCCTATTCATTAGAGAAATTAGCTTGAATAATGCCGAAACCCCCTGTACTCTAGAAGCGAAGGAAACGTTTGTCAATTGAAGACAGTGTTTGTTAGCAGAAAGGATTATGGATTATGCCAGCGACAGCCGTAGTCGGCGCAAATTGGGGCGATGAAGGCAAGGGCAAGATTACCGATTACTTGGCGGCGCACACTGATTTTGTGGTGCGCTTTCAAGGGGGTAACAATGCCGGGCACACGATCATCAATGAATTCGGCAAGTTTGCCCTACATCTGCTGCCCTCGGGAGTCTTCTATCCCGCCGTGATCAATGTGATTGGGCCAGGAGTTGCTCTTCATATACGCGCCCTCTTGAACGAATTGCAAGCATTACGTGAGCGTAGCATCCCCACACCGCAACTGAAGATTTCCAACCGCGCGCAAGTGTTGCTGCCCCATCATCAATTATTGGATGGCTACGAAGAAGAACGGTTGGGTGACCGCCAATTTGGCTCGACGAAAAAGGGGATTGCCCCTTTCTATGCCGACAAATATCTTAAGCTGGGCGTACAAGTGGCCGACTTATATGATCCTGCCCGCCTGCGCGATCGCCTGGAACAGGCGCTGGTTGCCAAGAATGTGCTCTTTCATCACCTCTATCACAAGCCGACGCTCAGCGTAGCCGAGCTTGTGGACCAGATCGAAACGGACGCAGCCGCGCTTGCACCCTATGTGTGCGATACCCTGAGCCTGTTGCACCAAGGCCTGGCCGCGGACAAACAAATTCTGGTGGAAGGCCAACTCGGCGCGCTGCGCGACCCGGATCACGGCATCTATCCCTACCCGACTTCTTCTTCGCCGCTGGCTGGCTTTGCCAGTGTGGGTGCTGGTATTCCACCCCATCAAATCACACAGATCATCGCTGTGACCAAAGCCTATTCTAGTTGCGTAGGCGCGGGGCCCTTTGTCACCGAGTTATTTGGGGGCGCGGCAGAAGCGCTCCGTCAACGGGGGGGCGATGCCGGCGAGTACGGTACGACAACGGGACGACCGCGGCGCGTTGGTTGGTTTGACGCCGTGGCGACGCGCTATGGCTGCCAGGTACAGGGCGCGACCGAGGTGGCGCTGACCAATCTGGATGTGCTGGGCTATTTGGACGAGATTCCGATCTGCACAGCCTACCAAGTGGATGGCGCGTCCAGTAAGGTTTTTCCCACCACCGGCGTGCTAGAACGCGCCCAACCCATCCTGCGCGACTTGCCCGGCTGGCGTTGTGACATCTCTGCCATCCGCGATTATCGGGCTTTGCCGCCTAATGCCCAGCGCTATGTCGAAACCGTGGAGGCGTTGATCGCGACCCCGATCAAGTGGATTTCCGTGGGGCCACAGCGCGCTGCCATGATCATGCGCTGACCACAGCGCGATTAGTAGAGCGTTAGGGTCTGCGAGACCCTAACGCTCTCGTTCCTATCAATCGAGCCGCAATTTGGTTACCGCTTGGACCAACGCATCGTCGCCACCCACGTTGCCGGGAAAGACGACATAACTCAATCCTGGATAGCGGCTTTCCTCACCGATCTGCCAGAGGGGAATGCCGGGCAGCAATTGACCACGCACCCGCGCCCGCTGTACGCCCAACGCCTTGGTCGCCAGATCGCTGGCAGTGATGCCACCCTTGGCGATCAGATAACGTGGACGCACGCTCAGCCGCTGCACAAGCTCCACCAAGCTCGCCGAAACCTGTTGCCCAATCGCCAGACTGCTGGCCGCGTCGCCACCGGTGATCAAGCGGCGGCTGGTGTAGACCACCGCGTCTTGATCGCCATGCAGCGCTTCGTTGAGCAGACCGAGCGCCCGGTTGATCGCGTTGGCGCGCTGCGTGTCATCCAGCAGCATATCCACGTTGACTTCGATGCGTGTAATTGCACTTTGGGCCAAGAGCGCGTTGAGTTGGGTGGTAGACTTGGGCACATACGAACCGACAACCACCAAGCCGCCGCCACTGGTCGGCAGATCCAGGTCTGCCGCCGTCAACAGCGGGCGTGGGGCCAATCCGGCACGGACTTGCACAAAGGTGGCCGCGGTACGATAGAGAAAATGGCGCCCCTGGGCCTCGGCGGTGAGCAAGCCAGAGACAAAGACCTCCATGTCGCGTGTCGCGGCACAATTCACAATGCAGACGCCGCCCGGCGCAAGATCCAACAACTTGGCCGCCACCACATCCGGCCCACCCAGGCGCAGATCCTCCATGGTGATCGCGGCAACCTGGCTGGCGGCGATCTGGCCGCCGGTCTTTTCTGCTACCCACTCACGTAGGTTGGAATTCGCATAGCCAAAGGCGGCATCGCGCGCGAAAGGCGTTTCGGCGGCGGGCACCAATTGGTCACCTGCGGCTGTGGATTCGGCCACATAGTGGACATCGTTGATCGTAAAACGGCCCCCTTCCAAAAAGAAGGGAATGATCAAGGTCGCGTCTACCTGTTGCCCCAACGCGGCGGCCAAGGCGTCGGTCTCGCCGGGGTAGTGGCCGCGCAGGGTCGAGTCGCTGCGGCTGACCAC
>DAOTTR010000321.1:0-4685 GCA_034437715.1 Caldilineaceae bacterium | reverse complement strand
AAGGCTAGTCGGGGTTGTGCCAGCAGCCAGGAAATCAATGATTTCTGTATATATAGGCGATGTGACCATTGTCATGGACTTTCCCTTTCTCAATCACCCGACAAGAGTCAACATTCTGCTAAAAACGAACAGATGTTTTGAGTTTATCACCAATTGCCATAGATGCCAACATCAAAACACACCCTAACCACATAGTCAATATAGGCTCAATAACACACGCTATCTATGTTATACTAGTCACCATAAAATAGACTTGACAACGAACAGAACGATGAGAGGTTACTATGAACGAACTGCGAATTGCAATTGTGGGCATGGGCATTGGCAAGGCGAATGCGCTGGGTTATATCCACCATCCGCGGGCGCGCGTGGTGGCGCTGTGTGATATCTCGGATGCGCGCACGGACGAAGCGGCGACTGAACTCAAGCTGACCGATGTCAAAAAATATACCAGCTACGAAGCCATGAGCCGCGATCCCGATATCGACGCCGTCTTTGTAGGCGTGCCCAACCAATTTCATGTGCCGGTGGCGTTGGAAGCGGTACGCAATGGCAAGCATGTCATGGTCACCAAGCCGCTCTCCGATTCGGTGGCGGCGGCGCGCCAACTGGTGGAGGCTGCCGAAGCCGCCGGCGTGGTCAACATGATGTCGCTCTCGACGCGCTTTGCGCCCGATGTACAATATTTGGGGCGGCGGACCCATCGCGGCGACTTCGGCGAACTTTATTATGCTAAGGCCAGCAGCATCCGTCGCATTGGTATTCCCGGCTGGAGCCTGGGCTTTATCCAGAAGGGCGGCGGCGCGTTTCGCGACATGGGCGTGCATGTGCTCGACTCGGTCTGGTGGCTGATGGGCATGCCCAAACCGGTGAGCGTGACGGGGGTGGCCGGGGCCAAATTTGGGCCACGCGGCCAGGGGTTCTGGCATATCTACCCGTCGGCCCAACCAGTCGAGAAGTTGGCTACGCTCTACGATAGCGACGATTACGGCGGCGGCTTTATTCGCTTTGAAAATGGCGCGGGCTTGCAGGTCGAAAGTTTCTGGGCCTCACATCAGCCGGAGGAGTTGCAGATCGAGATCTTTGGCACCGAAGCGGGGGCCAAGTTGAAACCACTGACCGTTTATCAAACGGTGGAAGGTGTGCAGCAAGATGTGGTCGTTGACCTGCGCGATGCGGGCAATCGACCCTTTGATCGCGCCATTGCCTGGGATAACCTGGCCGCGCATTTTGTGCAATGCATTTTGGATGGTGTCCCCTGTGCTGCGCCATTGCGCCACGGCTTAATTGTCCAAGAAATGATGGAAGCCCTTTTGGAAAGTGCCAATACGGGGAGCGAAGTGCGGATCGCCTAATCTGCGCGCACCATCAGGATTCGCTTAGCAAGGGTTTGCGCATGGAAATGCCATAATTGGCAAAGCCCTGGGCATGATAGAAGCGTTGGGCAATGGTGTTGCGAAAGCTGGTGAGCAGAATCAGTTCTTTTGCACCCGCGGCTTTGGCCAATTCTGCCGCGTGTGTCATCAGCGCCTGCGCCACGCCCTGGCGGCGGTAGGCGGCTTCGACAAAGAGTTCGCTGACCTCGGCATAGGTCGCTGGATCACAAATTTGGGGCAACAGGCGCAGGCAGAGAAATCCAACGGCTTGGCTGTCGCTGTCCACTGCTGCCAGGAGACAGGTCTCAATCCCCTGGCAGCGCACCAACTGCTGGCAGATCTCATCTTCGGTGGCGCGCACATCGTTAAAGACTGCATTGAGACGCAAAATTGCGGCTGCGTCTGCCACAGTCGCGGCTCGAATGTGAATGGTCATGGCCCACGGCTCCTTGGATGATGGTGAAAATCGATCGATTAGTGGTTGCCTGGATACTCTGGCATGTGTAGGAGTTACGCAGTTGGCAGCGTTGCCATCTCTGGTGGCAGGCCGGCAGGATGCCGGCGTTCCCAGGCAACTGCGTAACTCCTAATGTGAATATCATAACCCATCCCTTCCGTAGAAATGGAATTTTATGGCTTCTCAAAAGTCCCTGACGCTTTTTGTGATGATCGATGGTTTGCGGCCCGATGCCCTGGCCCAGATCAATTGTCCCACCTTAACTTCGTTGATCGAACGGGGCGCATCTTCTTTACAAGCAACGTCTGTGATGCCCTCGGTCACATTGCCTTGTCACATGTCGATCTTTCATAGCGTGCCGCCGACGCGCCACGGTGTGACCACCAACGATTGGCAGCCCATGGCGCGCCCCTTGCCCGGCTTGATCGATGTTGCCAAAGCTGCCGGGTTGCGCTGTGCAGCCATTCACAACTGGGAACCGCTGCGCAACCTCAGCCAGCCCCTCAGTTTGGATTCAATTGTCTATCGCGATCGCTCCTATGATGAAGATGGCGATGATTGGGTGGCCGAGGCTGCCATTGCTCAACTGACCGCGCGTCCCGCCGACTTTGCCTTTGTCTATTTTGGCACAGTGGATACTTTTGGTCATCGCTTTGGGTGGATGAGCGATGAATATTTGCGCCAAGCGGAACGAGCGGATCGCAATTTGGGGCGTGTACTGGCCGCGTTGCCAGAGGATATACACATTCTGGTGCAGGCCGATCATGGTGGTCATGCGCGCAGTCATGGTACGGACATGGCCGAAGATATGACGATTCCGTGGATTGTCGCGGGACCATCGATTCGCCGCGGTCATCGCATTGGCGGCCCCGTTTCGCTGCTTGACACGGCCCCGACACTGGCGCGTATTCTCAACCTGCCCCACCATCGCGATTGGGAAGGTGTTTGTGTGACGGAAGCGTTTGTGGACTAGTCTAGGCGAGCGTGAGGATTTGCAAAATCCTCACGCTCTATCGCCCCATTGCCCCGCAGTAATCCGCTTATTCATGGTAACTATCACGCCAACGTTAACTTCGTGTTGAATGAATTCAACACCTGCGACGGCAAACGTGTTTAAACACGTTTTCTATCCCAGGCGCTGAATTTATTCAGAGCAGCAGGTGATGAAATTTAACGTTGGCGTAATTGTTACTATTCCCCAAACTTTTTTTCTAAAATCGTCACCATGCGTTGCGCTGCCGTGCCATCGCCGAACAATTCTGGGGGGACGGGTGGGAACGGAAAGTTATGCCAACGATCGCTGATCTGTTGCGTATCTGCGCTGACAATACTATTCCAGCCGGTTTCCACGATTTCTGTCCAGTCTGTCTCATCCAGCAAGGTGAGGCAGGGCGTTAGCAGGTAAAATGCTGTGCGTTGGAGTGCGCTAGAATCGGTGGCGATGATGCGCGCGTTGGCGGCCAGCATAATCATGTCTAGATAGCCGATTGGCTCAATGCGCTGAATGTGCTCGCTCAGGGATAACCCCAACGCGGCGATTGCCTGACGCGTGCGCGGGTGAATGGGAAAAATAATCGGTTCTTGCACGCGGTTGAGTGCCTGCAAAATCTGGCGCAACCGCTGTGGATTGTCGATGTTGACGGGATGATCCAATGTGACCAACCCATACGCTTCGGTTGTGACACCTACTGTGTCCAAAATCGTCGCACGGGTTGACGCGACCGGCAACACCTGGCGCAGCGCATCAAGCAGGAGATCGCCCACCCAATAGGTGGTAGTGGCCTTGCCTGCGTGTGCCAAGCGATCGGCCGCTTTTTGCGTACTACAGAAATGACAAGCGGCAAGCGCATCGATCAGCACGCCATTACTCGCGGCGGGCGTGGCGCGCGGCACACCCTGTTCACCAGCCGCAAGGTGGACGAGCGGAATCTGCAATTTGCTGGCAACCAGGGCCGCACTCAACGCTGCATTGCTATCACCGCGTACCAGGACCACATCTGGCTTTTCCGCCAACAGGATGGGTTCAAACTGTGTTAGAAGCTGACCGATCTGCTGGGCATGGGATCCAGCGTTGATCGCCAGTCTATACTGGGGGGTAGGGATCGCCAGTTGATCAAAAAAATGTTGTGACATGCAATCATCATCACGCGGTACACTATGAACAAGTACCTCTTCGTGCCGTGTACGTAAAGCCAGGCTGACGGGCATGGCTTGGATCAATTCTGATCGCGCGCCAACAATCGAAAGAAATTTCATGAACCGGATCTGCTCCATTACTTCGAGTATTACCCTAAATCGATTTCCGAGCTCGATGATCTGGCCACAGTTGAAAGCGCGTATTGTTAGGGCAGATGATTTGGTTAGAGCGGACCTGGATGATTATTCGATGACTTCTACGCCGAAAGACTCATTCATCTTCGCGCTACTGGGGCGAAAAAAGACTGACAGTTTTGTTGCAAAAGCACGACTGTGTGGTAGATGTGGTGGTAATGTGTTGGTAGAGGGCAACTATGGCGCTGGACTGAAGGTGAACTTACCAATTGCTGTTAGGCTATTCCAAAAAAATAATGATCCAGTACGGGCATGCGGGGTGGCGGGGTAAAACGATGGGTGTACACAAGCTCTCTTGCCGCCACACCGCGTGCCCCTACGTGAATTGGATCGTTTAAATTTTGGAATGGCCTTAGGGTCTGTCCAAGAATAACATAGATGATTTTAGACAGATTTACTCGGGTAACATCACGTAAATTAGCTACTTTATTTCTGGACAGACCCTAAGTGTCTGTCCAAGAATAACATGGATGATTTTAGACAGATTTACTTGGGTAACATCACGTAAATTCACTATTTTA
>DAOTTR010000320.1:0-13648 GCA_034437715.1 Caldilineaceae bacterium | reverse complement strand
CTATTCTCCGGTGAATCAGTAGTGAATCAGTAGTGAATCAGTAGGACAGTGAGACAGTACAAACACTGTTCTACTGTCCTACTGATTCACTGTCTTACTTACGCCCAAGTGTACTAGATAGATAGGCAATTACAGACCGATGCCATTTATAGAGACGACAACTATCAGATTTCATTATCGCGAACAGGGTCAGGCGGATGGCCTGCCGATGTTGCTGGTCCACGGCAGTTTTGGCAGCAGCCGCTGGTGGGAGCCGTTCTTGGCGATCCTGCCCGAAGAAATTCATGTGATTGCCCTTGATCTGCGCGGCTGTGGCCAGAGTGACAAGCCTGTCGATGGCTACACGATAGAGGAACAAGCCGCCGATCTGGGCGCGTTTGTCCAAGCGATTGGCTGGAACGGTTTTGATCTGGTTGGGCATGCCAGCGGGGCAGCGATTGCGATTGAATTCACGCTGAATCATCCCCATGCGGCGACGACGCTGGCGCTCGTCGATCCGGCACCGATTGAAGGCATCCATACGCCGCTAGAAGCCATTATGCTATTGGAACAATTCAAAACCGATGAAGCGCTCCTGCGCCAAGCGCTGGCCACGCTCATGCCCACCTATCGCCTGGATCGGCCAGATCATGCCGCCTTTTTTGATCAACTGGTGGCCGATGCGCAAGCCATGGCCCCGGCGGCCTTTACGGCGCTGGCCGAAAGTCTCAATCAATGGAACCGCTTTGGTGATGCCAAGGCGTTGACCTTGCCCACATTATTGGTCTGGGGCGACCAAGATCATATTGTCTCGCGCGATGCCATGACGCGCAGTCTGATCGCCATTCCGGGCGCCAATAATCTCGAAGTGATTCGCAATGTCGGTCACGCGCCCATGATCGAAGCACCCGTTGCGCTGGCCGAACGGCTGATCGAATTTGTCACCGAAGATTATGCCGAGTTCGACGAAGTGCGCTCGCTAGCTGCCCCTCATACACTTCAGGGAGCAGACAGCTAGCGACAGCCCATCGCCTGTTATATAATGATGGGGGTGACATAATACGTGTCAACTTACCCATACAAAATTACGCTGACTTCACGCATAGAAGAGCAGATGCATGCAGAAACAGATGCACTATACCGCTGAGAATATGCTGGTACGCCCCCAGCAGGATGCCACCGATCCCGATTTGATTCTCAGCGTTACGCCAGAAGGGGCCGGATGGGACTATATCTCCTTTCAAACGCGCCGGCTGGCAACGGGGCAAAGTTGGTCATTCGGCAGCGGCGCAAACGAAATCGCGATTGTGAACTTTACGGGCGTCTACTCGGTTACGTCGACGCGTGGCACATGGCATGGCATTGGTGGACGAGAAAGCGTTTTCACCGGCGCAGCCCACGCGCTCTATCTGCCCCGCCATACGGACTTCACGATCACAGCAGAACAAGGCGGCGACTTTGCCGTCACCTGGGTGCCCACCGACGAGGATCACGCGCCCTGGCTGATCAAGCCGGCGGATGTGCCGATCAGCATCCGCGGTGGTGACAATGCCAGCCGCCAGATCAACGATCTGTTGCCACCTGGCTCGCCCGTGCATCGGTTGGTGTTGGTAGAAGTCTACACACCCAGTGGCAACTGGAGCAGCTATCCCGGCCACAAGCATGATGTCCATCTTGAAGACGCCAGTGGCAACTTGATCGAGGCCGATCTGGAAGAGGTTTACTTTTACAAAATTGATAAACCCCACGGCTATGCCTATCAACGTGTCTATACCGATGCGCATTCACCGCTGCACCAAGCAGGCTATCCGATCAACGCCTTGATCCTGGCCGAAAATAATTGTGCCGTGCTGGTGCCCGAAGGGTATCATCCCGTGGTCAGTGCACCGGGCTACACCACCTATTATTTGAATGTGCTGGCTGGCAGTGCCCAAAGTCTGGCCAATCGAGATGATCCCAACGCAACGTGGGTTAAGCAGAACTACACCGGGGTAGATCCAAGATTGCCGCTGTATTAACGGCGTACCCATCCCCGCACAACAAGCAACAAGTAGCACGGAGACGAACCATAATGAGCGACAAATCTACACGTACCTACGACTCACTCCACATGGGTCGTTCCTCCATTGATCTCTACAGCAACGACGTAGGTGCCCCTTTCGTCGATATCACCAGCTTCGCGGCCTATGTCGGCGGTTCCCCCACCAATATCAGCGTCGGTGGGCGGCGGCTTGGTCTGAAAACCGCGATCGTCACGGGCGTGGGTGTGGACCCCGTGGGCGATTTTGTGTTGAACTTTCTCGATAAAGAAGGGGTTGACACCCAATTCAGTCCGCGCAAACCGGGTTATCGGACCAGTGCCGTCGTCTTGGGGATTGAGCCACCCAACAAATTCCCCTTAGTCTACTATCGCGATCACTGTGCCGATATCCAGTTGACGATTGACGATGTGCTCGCTGCGCCCGTGGCCGACAGCAAAGTCTTTCAATTTGCCGGGACCAATCTGAGCAAAGAGCCGAGCCGCAGTGCCACCATGTTTGGGGCCGAATTAGCCAAGGGCGTAGACACCGATGTTGTCTTCGATCTAGACTTCCGCCCCGATCAGTGGCATGATCCGCGCGCCTTTGGCGTGGTCTCGCGCTCGATCATGCATTGTGTGGACATTGTGATCGGCACCGATGACGAAATCAATGCTGCCATACTCAAGGATACCGGGCAAATGTCCCTCACCCATTCACAAGTTTCGGACACCAAGGTCAAAGGTGATACCCGTTCGGCAATTCGCACGCTGCTCGCATTGGGACCCAAAGCGGTCATTGAAAAGGTGGGGCCGCTGGGATCGCGCATTCATCTGGCCACGCAAGCCGAGCCGATCGAGGCACAGGGCTATCCCGTCGAAGTGTATAACATTTTGGGCGCAGGCGACGCATTTGGGGCAGGCTTCATCTATGGCTACATCAACGGCTGGGATCTGCGCAAAGCTGCCCGCCTGGGTAACGCCTGTGGCGCGATTGTCGTCACCAAACATGGTTGCGCCAACTTTATGCCCACGCTCGATGAAGTGATGGCCTTTGTCAACGAACGCGGTGGATTAGTGTAACACCCTTTATTATTGAACCACGGATGACACAGATGAGACAGACAAAAAGGTAAAAATCCGTGTAATCTATATCATCCGTGGTTACTATTACGCCAACGTTAAATTGGTGTTGAATGAATTCAACACCTGCGACGGGAAACGTGTTTAAACACGTTTTCTATTCCAGGCTCTGAATGAATTCAGAGCAGCAGATGATGAAATTTAACGTTGTCGTACTATTCACTTTCATAGTTCCTCTTTCATAGTTCCTGAGGTGAAATGAACATTCAGATCGCAACCGCCCCAGTGAGTTGGGGTGTGTTAATGAAAGATACGCCGAATGTGCCGCCCTACGGACAGGTGCTGGACGAGATCAAAGCGGCTGGCTACACGGGCACCGAACTGGGACCCTACGGCTATCTACCGTTGGACGTATCCACTTTGCGCGCGGCGCTAGACAGCCGCGGCTTAACGTTACTCTCGGCATTTACATTGGTCAATCTGCTCGATCCGCAAGCGCGGCCCGCTGTCTATCAAGAAGCGCTTACTACAGCGCGGGTGCTTTCGGCGATGGGCTGCCAGCAGATTGTGCTGTCCGACGCACTCTTTGTCGTCGAAAATCGCGCCGCACGGGCGGGACGCATTCGCCCGGAAGATAGTCTGAGTCCTGCGCAGTGGGATCAGTTTGCGGCGAATACGGACGCGTTTGCCAAACTATGCTGGGAAGAGTATGGTCTGAAAACGGTGATTCACCCACACGTGGGTGGCTACCTGGAAACCGCTTTTGAGCTTGCTGCTGTGCTGGAACGCACCGATCCCACACAGGTTGGCCTGTGCTTTGACATGGCGCATATTGCCTATGGCGGCGGCGATCCGGTGGCGGTGCTGGACAAGTGGCGCAATCGAGTTTGGTATATGCACATCAAAGAGTGTGATGGGCGGGTGCGGCAGGCGGTCATTGCGCGCGAGGGCGACTATTTTGACGGCGTCAAGGCGGGCGTTTTCCCGGCATTAGGCCACGGCACGATCGACTGGCAAGCCATTCGCCGCATCCTGACCGAGATCAACTATCAAGGGTGGGGCATTGTCGAGCAGGATATCTTGCCCGGCATGGATGTCGATCCGCTGCAGAGTGCCAAAGCCAACCGTGAATTTCTGCGGAGAGAATTAGGATGGTAGGCGAATGAGCGACTTGTCCTCTTTACATGGCAAATATGCGATTATCACCGGCAGCACACAGGGATTGGGCGAAGCCACGGCGCGTCTCTTTGCCGAACGGGGTGCCGCCGGCATTCTGATCACCGGGCGCAATGTCGAACGCGGAGCAGCGGTGGCGGCAGAGCTAACCACGCAAGGCTGTGCGGCCCATTTTGTGCAAGCGGAACTGGCGGATATCGACGACTGTCAACGCATTGTGGCGGCGGCAGACGAACACTTTGGCCGGGTGCATATCCTGGTCAACGCGGCCGCGGCGACGGCCCGTAGCACGATCTGGGACACGACCGTTGAACTCTGGGATCAGACCCTCGATATTAATCTGCGCGCCCCCTACTTTCTGATCCAAGCCACGGTAAAGATCATGCAGCGTGAGGGTATCGCGGGCTCGATCATCAACATTTCCAGTGTAACGGCTAATGGCGGTGTACCGTTTCTGGCCCCCTACGCCATCTCTAAAGGCGCGCTGAATGTCTTGACCAAAAATGTCGCCTATGCCGTCATGCGCCACCGCATCCGTGTCAATGCACTCAACCTGGGCTGGATGGACACCCCGGCTGAGGCGGAAATCCAACGCCAATATCACAATGCTGGCCCGGATTGGCTACAGGCGGCAGAAGCAACCCAACCCTTTGGGCGCTTGCTCAAGCCAGCCGAAGTGGCGCGCACGATTGCCTATTTGGCTTCTGAAGAATCGGGCATGATGACTGGCGCGATTATCGATTTCGATCAGTCGGTCATGGGGGCGGGCCCACAACCGGTGCCGCCACCGATGGCCGATTGGCCACAGGTGACCGGTGTACGTTATGAATGAGTGCAGTGCTGTCGTGCGTAGGAGAACATTTTTGTGCATGATAGCACTTCATTTGACTACACGAATAAACCAATCAGTAACAGGCGTAGGCAGCTAGCTTTTTGCAGGAGACTTGAGTGATATGAAAAATCATGCCTGGGAACTCGTCGTCTCGATTGCCTTTCTGATAATCTGTTTGATTGTCGGCTTGGTGATTGGCACCACCAGTGTACCTAAACCAGTTATCGGCGTCGTGCGCTTTGCCGATGTCATTTATCCCGACACGGCAGATCGCTTGATCCAGGTCGTGAACGCGGCCATGTACGACGAGCGTATTGCCGGTGTGGTGCTGGAGATCGACAGCCCCGGCGGTTATGCCACAAGCAGCGAGAGCATTTTTTATAGCTTGCTCCAGCTCCGCAAAGCGAAGCCGCTTGTGGTAAGCATCGATGGTATTGCGGCCAGCGGCGGCTACTATATGGCCGTGGCCGCCAATCGCATCTATGCCGCCCCCAGCAGCTATGTGGGCAATGTCGGCGTCCGTGGGCCACGCCCTAGCGATCCATATATCGACCCGATGGAACTGAGCACTGGTCCCTACAAATTGGCCGGCGCAAGTCGCTTTGATCAGATTCACCAACTGGAACTGCTCAAGGCTGCCTTTGTGGGCAACGTGGTTCACCAACGCACCCATGCCACGCTCAATCCGTTGAATGTCGATGCCGCGGCGGTCGGCGAAGCCAAGCTCTACCAAGGGAGTGAGGCGCTCGGCATTGGCTATACCGATGCCGAAGGCAGTCGCAACGATGCAATCCAGGGGGCGAGCGAGTTGGCTGGCATCAGCGATTATGATGTGGTCGATCTGGTTGACTATTTTGGCTTTGATTTCAGTATAGAATATGAAGAGCCAGTATTTAGCTTTGCGAATGCCGCGGCAGCTATCTTTGCGGGGGCCCCGCCCAACGCCGTCTACTTTTTAGATAGCCGCATTCCCTTGCCGAATGGCGAAGAACGTTCCGCCTTTGAAAGTCATCTACAGCAACTGCGAGCAACCTCGCTCTCGGCCCTGCGCTTGCCAGCCTTGAACGCACCCGACCAGTCTACGCAATCACCAGCCCCCATTCTGGAAAACGGAGAGTAACCATGCTCACCTTTTTACGCCGCTTCTTGGTTCTGGTCATCGGTATTGCGCTGCTGGCGTTGCCAGCAATTGTGCGTGAGCAAAATTGGGGCTACAACAACCGCGCCTATACGCCGCCAGCAGTTCCTGAACTAAATTTCGCCTCGACGCCGATACCGACAGCCACGCCGTTGCCCGTGGCCGAAACAACCCTGGCCACCGATCAAGCTCTACGCCCAGGGCCAGTGGTCGTCGATTTTGCCCATTACAGCTACATGAACCCCGCCAGCCTACAGCCCCTGGCCGACGCGCTGGCCGAGCGGGGGCGCGGGCTACACTACTGGCTTTCCAAGGTGGATACCATGGCACTGGAAAGCTCGGCCGCTTTCCCTGATCAATCAGAGGATCTGGCGCTCACATTAAAAGATGCCAGCGCACTGATTGTGGTCAGTCCCTTTTTCCTCTGGACGCCTCAGGAGATTGCCACCGCCGAACGCTTTGTCGCCGATGGTGGGCGCTTGCTCCTGGTGAGCGACCCGGATATCTTGGGCGACTTTCCCTCCCTGCTCAACATTTTGGCCGAACCCTTTGGCGTGGTCTTTCATGATGACTATCTCTATGATACACAGCGCAACGATGGCAACTTCACCTTTTTCTTTCAAGAAGCCGCCACCGACGAGGTAGAAAGTTTGGCCGACGCAAAGATTGCCTTCTATGGTGGGCGCAGCATTAGCGGCGATGTAGCGGTGCAAATGCGCAGTGCCGATACCACGTTGAGTAGCGTGCGCACTGGGCAAAGTGGCTTTGCAACTGTTGCGATTGGTGGCGTCACGGCGCGCAATACAGCGGGGCGGGTATTGGCGCTCAGCGACTTTGACGTGCTCAGTGAAGCGTATCGCGTGCGTCATGACAACCAACGCATGGTCGAGTTTGTGGCCGATTTTCTCAGCAGTGATCAACGTATCTATACGATGCCTGATTTTCCTGGCTATTTTGGCAAAGAAGTGCAGTTGGCCTACGGCGCGCGCGCCGCGATCAATGCGGATCTGTTAGCGCAGGGCGCACAACTCCAGGCACGCCTCGAAGCCACAGGACGCACGTTGATACTTACCAATAACCTTGCGCTAACAAACCCGACAGCTTCGGCTACAGATGCCAACGCAGATACGCATGACACCAAAGATCTCATCTATCTGGCCGATTATGCCACGGCGCGCGAAAAGAGCACGCTATTAGACGACCTGGGTCTCAAGATCATCACCGAAGTGGTGACCATCACCACCCCAATCGAAGTGACACCAGTACAAACGCCGGCAGCAGATAATGACGCGGCTAGCGATACGGAGAGCGACAACCCAATCGCAGAAAACGTGCCGCTAACCCGTACGGCGGTGCCACGGGTGACACCCACAGTCACCACCACAGTCGTTCCCGAGGTCACACCTGCCGTGACCCCAGCCGTAACGCCAACATCTATATCTCCGCTCACGCGCACAACTGGCACAGCAGCGACGACGGAACCGTTGACCGCAACAGCAACACTCTCAACTTCAGCCATCGTCACCACGAGCCCAATCGCACCCAGGGTGGAAATCACCACCTACTTGGAAACAGCAGAGGGCTTACGCCTGCTGGCCGACGAAACGGTGTTGGTTGCACAATTGGAACGTGCCGACGGTTCGCTCTTGTTAGCTGTATTGGGCGCAAATCGGCGGGGTATTGATGCAGGGGTGACACGGTTACTCGCCAATGACTTTAGCAGTTGTGTCATCGGGACCAGCATCACCTATTGTTCGTTGCCGCCCACAGAGAGCCCATCGACAGGCAGCAGACCTACGCCGACACCCCAAGCAACCAAAAGTGCCGCGGGCGACAGTGAAAATGCAGAGGACAATGGCGATAGCAGCGAGCCCGAACCGCCCCCCAATGACCGCAGCGGCACGTTGTTGATCGATGACAATCGCACTGCCGCGGCCACCGAAAGCAGCGAAGCTGATCTCTACTTGCAAGCGCTGGTGGCCGATGGGCATGATGTCGATCTTTGGAGCATCGACGACCAAGGAGCGCCCACCGCCGAAGATATGTCTGGTTACACCTGGGTGATCTGGAGCAATGGCGGCTATGCCGACGGCAAGCTGGCGCTGGAAGATATGGATCTGGTCTTTGGCTATGTGCGCTTGGGTGGACATCTTACGATTAGCAGTCGTTTTCCCTTGCCCGGTATTGAAGCGGCGTCACCCCTGCGCGATGTGATCATCGACAGCACAATTCCCGAGCTTGTCAACGATTTGCCCGAAGAGCCGATCGCCTTGGCCGCCGAGCAGTCGGCGGCGAATCTGACACCCCTGGCCGCCGACGAGACCACCGTCCAAATTGTCTTGCGCCGCGGCCCAGAGAGCGAAGATGCCGAGGCACCGGTATTGGTGATCTTGACCGACACCACCGAAAGCGAGCTCGATTCACGCTTAATGATTCTGGGCATGGCCATCGAGGGCTTACCCGAAGAGGAAGGCACCCTATTGATTCACAATATGGCAACCTGGATGCTGGGCGAGTAGATCCTTAACCCACAGTTTTGCCTTGCCGTAACCGTTCCAGGATGGACAATGGCGGTCTGACCGAACAGTTTTTGAAACTGTTCGGCCACTTGTGCCCAACCGCAGGATGTGTCAGTCCTGTTCTATAGTAAATACAAGAGGAAAGTAAGAGGAGGATCATGAGCAACCAGTCAACAATTCGCCTAACCATGGCCCAAGCCGTGATTCGGTTCTTGCAACAGCAGTATACGGAACGCGATGGGATTGAGCACCAATTCTTTGCGGGCTGCTTTGGCATCTTTGGCCACGGCAACATTGCTGGCATTGGGCAGGCGCTGCATCAATATCCCGCTTTCCGCTACTACCAGACGCGCAACGAGCAGTCGATGGTACATACGGCGGCGGCCTTTGCCAAACATAGCAACCGCCTGCGCACCTTGGCCTGTACCTCTTCGATTGGCCCTGGCGCGACCAATATGCTTACGGGGGCAGCCGCAGCCACCGTCAACCGTGTCCCCATCCTGTTGCTGCCGGGTGACATTTTTGCCCGCCGTAATGTAGCACCAGTGTTGCAACAACTCGAATCAGAACATAGCCAGGATATCTCGGTCAACGACTGTTTCAAACCGGTCAGCCGCTATTGGGATCGCATCAATCGGCCCGACCAGTTAATCACGTCGCTGCCCGCGGCCATGCGCGTACTCACCAGTCCGGCGGATACAGGGACAGCGACCCTAGCTTTGCCCCAAGATGTCCAGACCGAAGCCTATGCCTATCCCGCTGCATTGTTTGAAAAGCGTGTCTGGCGCATCCCACGCAATCGCGCCGACCGTGACACGTTGCAACAGGCCGTAGCCTGGATTCGCGCCGCCAAGCAGCCCTTGATCATCGCCGGTGGTGGCGTGCTCTATAGTGAAGCCAGTGGTGCGCTCCAACACTTTGTCGAGGCAACCGGCATCCCGGTTGGCGAGACGATGGCAGGCAAGGGTAGCCTGCGCTATGATCATCCGCTGTGCCTGGGTGCGGTCGGCGCGACAGGAACGCTGGCCGCCAACCGCATCGCCAAAGAAGCTGACCTGATCATCGGGATCGGCACGCGGTATAGCGATTTTACCACGGCCAGCAAAACTCAGTTCCAACATCCGGATGTGCGCTTTATCAACATCAACGTGGCTGAGTTTGATGCTTATAAGCACAATGCCCTGCCGGTTGTGGGTGACGCGCAAGTTACATTAACTGAGTTACTGGAGGCTCTATATGGCTACACGAATTCACATGAAAATCAGCAACAAGCGCGTGACTTGCACGATCAGTGGGAAAATGAAGTGAGCCGCATCTATGCGATTAAGCGCGCCGATAATGGTCTGCCGGCCCAAGGGGGACTCATCGGCGCAGTCAACGACCAGGGTGATCCCGAAGCGGTCATGGTGGCCGCGGCCGGCAGCCTGCCCGGTGATCTACACAAACTTTGGCGGACGCGTCACCCGCGCCAGTATCATCTGGAATATGGCTACAGCACCATGGGTTATGAAATCGCCGGTGGCTTGGGCGTCAAGATGGCTGAACCGGGTCGCGAAGTCTATGTCATGGTGGGCGATGGCAGCTATCTCATGATGGCGAATGATATCATCACCTCCGTCCAGGAAGGCTACAAGCTGACGATTGTGCTGATGGACAACCGGGGTTACAAGAGTATTGGCTCGCTCAGCCGCGCGGTCGGCGACCAGGGCTTTGGCACTCGTTATGCCTACACGAAGAATGGTCACTCTACGGATGAAGCCGGCTACGATGTAGATGATCTGCCGGTTGATCTGGTGATGAATGCGCGCAGCCTCGGCGCCCATGTGATCGAGTGCGATAGCTATGAGACAGTGGTGACAGCGCTACAAACTGCTAAGACGATTGACCACACAACGGTTATTTACGTTCGCAACGATCGCTATCTGGGCGTGCCCGGCTATGATAGCTGGTGGGATGTACCCATCGCCGAAGTCAGCGAACGCGATACGGTGAAGGCGGCGCGCGAAGAGTGGGAAGAGATGCGCGTGAAGGAACGGTACTTTCTTTAACCAGGGTAACAATCTGATCAGGATTCTTATAGGTTCATGATTCAATTGCGTGGCATTCTCTTCGCTTATCTATTCGCGCCAGGCGGCGTTATCCAACGCGTCACTTGGCGCGAAATTGAACAGTGGCAACCCAACCACGGCTTTCTCTGGGCGCATCTAACGCTGAATGACAACCATGTCCGTGAATGGCTGGAAAACGCCGCTGGTCTACCGGCGATGATTCCAGAGGCGTTGCTCGATCGCACGACGCGCCCACGGCTAATTGTTCGCGATCAGGGTGTCCTGGTGATTTTGCATGGCGTTAATGTCAATAGCCAGAGCGATCCCGGCGATACAGTTGTACTGCATCTCTGGTGCGATGCGCAGCGGGTCATTAGCCTACGCCAGTATCATGTCCTGGCCGCCCAGGTGGTGGAAGAGCAGTTGCAGCGCGGTGAAATGGCTGCGACCCCAGGCGCTTTACTGGCGGCATTGGCCCATGAACTGGTTAAGCAACTGGAACCGCTGCTGATCGATCTGCACGAAGCCGTTGATCGCGTAGAAGAAGATCTGCTGAAACAAGATCGGTCGAATCTGCGCACCCAACTCAGCCAATTGCGCCGACAAGCGATTGGCCTCCGTCGCCACATGGCCCCACAGCGTGATGTTCTGCATCATCTGTGTAGCTTACGCTTGCCTTGGCTAGACGGGGCGCATCATGCCCAGTTTGTCGAGATCATGGATGATTTTATGCGTCATTTGGAAGACCTCGACAGCCTGCGCGACCACATGGTCGTGGTTGATGGCGAACTGACAGCCCGCCAGGCCGACCAGTTGAATCAAAGCATGTATCGCCTGGCACTAATGACGACGATCTTTCTGCCATTAACCTTTCTAACTGGATTGTTGGGCATCAACGTAGCGGGGATTCCTGGCGCCGACAGCAAAGCTGCCTTTTTTGCCGTCTGTCTGATTCTTTTCGTCGTCACGTTGGGGGAAATCTGGCTTTTCTTCAAGATGAAGTGGCTATAGGCAAAATTCTAGTATTATGAGTAGTATTCTACAGGGAGCATAAAATGAAACAAAACGGACAACTCCTCAATTTTATCAATGGTCAGTGGACCAAATCCAGCACGGGTTCCTTTATGGACATCACCAACCCAGCCACCGCCCAAGCGCTGACAAGCGTACCCCTTTCCCCTGGCGCGGAGGTGGACGCGGCCGTACAGGCTGGGCGAAAAGCCTTTGTCGATTGGAAAGAGACACCCGTCGGCGACCGCATTCAACCGATGTTCAAGTTCAAGATGTTGCTGGAAGAGAATCTGGATGACATTGCGCGCACCATCACCAATGAGTGTGGCAAAACCTATGGCGAGAGTGTGGGCGAAATGCGCCGCGGCATTGAAAATGTCGAAGTCGCCTGTGGCGCGCCGATCCTCATGCAGGGCTATAACAACGAAGACATTGCCCGCGGTATCGACGAGCACATGTTCCGCCAACCGCTGGGCGTGGTGGCAGCGATCACCCCCTTCAACTTCCCCGGCATGATTCCGATGTGGTTCTTGCCCTATGCCCTTGTCACCGGCAACTGTTTTATTCTCAAGCCCAGCGAAAAGGTCTCCATGACCTCGCAGAAACTCTTTGGCTTGCTGGAACAGGCCGGCTTCCCCGCGGGCGTCGTCCAGTTGGTAAATGGCGGCAAGGAAACGGTCGATGCTTTGCTCGACCACCCCAGTGTTAGGGCCATCAGCTTTGTGGGGTCAACACCGGTGGCGAAATATGTCTACAGCCGCGCCACGGCCAATGGCAAGCGCGCCCAATGTCAGGGTGGCGCCAAGAACCCGGTGGTGATCATGCCCGATGCGGATATGGACAGCACCACCAAAATTTTGGCTGACTCGGCCTTTGGCTGCGCCGGTCAGCGTTGTTTGGCTGTCGCGGTGGCAGTAACGGTGGGTGATGCCAAACATGCTTTCACCGAACAAATGGCCGACATTGCCACCAGTCGCAAGGTTGGCTATGGGTTGGAGCAAGGCATCGAAATGGGGCCGGTGATTACGCAGGAAAGCAAGACGCGCATCGAAAGCCTGATCGCGCGGGGTGCCCAGGAAGGGGCGACTGTGCTGGTTGATGGGCGCAACAAAAAAGTGGCTGGCTACGACGATGGCTATTGGGTCTTCCCCACCATTTTGGACAATGTCAACCCCGCCGGTGAAATTGCTAAAACCGAAATCTTTGGGCCAGTGCTCAGCCTGATGCACGCCACCGATGTTGATGCGGCGATCCAGTTGGTCAACAATCGCGCCTATGGCAACCAAGCAAGCATCTTTACCGCCAGCGGGTCGGTGGCGCGCAAGTTCCGCCATGAAGTCGATGCTGGCAACGTGGGCATCAACATTGGTGTCGCCGCGCCCATGGCCTACTTCCCCTTTAGCGGTTGGAACGAGAGCTTCTTTGGCGATCTACACGCTCAATCGCGCCACGGCGTTGAGTTCTACACCCAGACCAAAGTAGTGGTGGAACGCTGGCCGCGCGAGTGGAGCCGGAAGTTTTAAATAGCCAATAATCAATTGCTAATTTAAAATTGTCGTGACTAACCCAAGTTGTGACCTTGAAATACTGCGCGTAATCATCGATTTTTTGAACTGACCAGCGTGTGTTTCGATTATGGTGCATTGATGATTTGAAGCAAAAATGGCAAGCTACATGCCACTTAGGCCATTGCAAAGCAATAAGTATCCAGT
Source organism: Caldilineaceae bacterium (assembly GCA_034437715.1). Lineage (GTDB taxonomy): Bacteria > Chloroflexota > Anaerolineae > Caldilineales > Caldilineaceae > JAHBVH01. The sequence goes on along the minus strand of DAOTTR010000320.1, from coordinate 133 downwards.
AGGGGCGGCTTGCAGCCGCCCGTTCGCAGCGAGCCAAACGCGGGGCGGCAGCAAGCCGCCCCTACGCATGATTTTGTTGGGCAAGCGCTGGATCCTTATTGCTTTGCAAGCGCCTTAGTGCTCTATCGTCTTA
>DAOTTR010000319.1:0-3508 GCA_034437715.1 Caldilineaceae bacterium | reverse complement strand
GGCCTGACCGACGTGACCGTGTTGCAGGAAGCGGTCGCCGTGGATGACTACACCGTGGAATTGCGCTTGAAGCAACCGCAGAGCACCTTTGTCAACCGGCTGGTGACGCTGGGCATTGTCCCTGCGGCCAATTATGACGAGAACTATGGCCAGAATCCAATCGGTTCAGGCCCCTATACCATGGTGCAGTGGGACAAGGGGCAACAGTTGATTGTCGCCGCCAATCCACTCTATTATGGTGAGGAACTGCAATTTGATCGTGTGGTCTTTCTCTTCCTCGAAGAAGATGCGGCCTTTGCTGCGGCCAGAGCCGGCGAAGTGCAGATGGTAAGTGTGCCGCCTGCCTTGGCGCTGCAAACAATTCCGGGTATGCGGTTGGTGGATGTGCAGAGTGTGGATAATCGCGGGATGCTCTTTCCCTTTGTGCCCGATGCTGGCGAACAGTCGCCCGATGGCACGCCAATTGGCAACAATGTCACGGCGGATTTGGCAATCCGGCAGGCGATCAATTACGCGATTGACCGCACGGCACTGGTTGAAGGTGTCTTGGAAGGCTACGGTTCGCCCGCCTTTGGTCCCGTCAGTGGCTTGGCCTGGGAAGAATCGGCCGCCGATATTGCTGACGGCGATCTGGCGACTGCCCAGCAGATCCTGGCCGACGGCGGCTGGATCGATAGTGATGGCGATGGCATTGTCGAAAAAGCGGGCTTGAAGGCCGAATTCAATCTGGTCTATCCGGCCAGCGACAGCACACGCCAAGCATTAGCCCTGAGCGCGGCGGATATGATCAAGCCGGCCGGCATCCAAGTCAATGTCGAAGGCAAAAGCTGGGATGAAATTCCCACCCTCAAGCACAATACGGCCATCCTCTTTGGCTGGGGCAGCCACGATCAGAACGAAATGTGGAATCTCTACCACAGCTCCATGCGCGGCGTTGAGTATTATAATGCTGGGTATTATGCCAATGAGCAGGTCGATAGCTATTTGGATCTGGCCATGGGCGCCGCTTCGGAAGCAGAGGCGATTGCCTTCTGGAAAGCCGCCCAGTTGGACCCAGACGGCCAAGGGTTCACCACCAAAGGCGACGCCGCATGGGCCTGGCTGGTGAACTTGGATCACACCTACTTTGTCAGCGACTGCCTGGATGTAGGGCAACCGCAAGTCGAGCCACATGGTCACGGCTGGCCGATCACGGCTAATATTGCAAGCTGGCAGTGGATCTGCGAATAATGTACTGGCAGACACAGGAAGAGAAACGGGGTTGTTCCTCCATTTTTCTTCCTGTGTCTGCGTGGATAGATTGCCGGGAATAAGATTATGTCCGAAGAACCTGTGGATAAACGTGCCCCGATGGCCGCTGCGCCACTGCAATATCGCGCAAATGGCGAAGTGGCTTGGGGCGAGATGTGGGATAGTTTTTGCGTGTTGGCTTTGGAAGGGGGACCGCCCCATCGTGGCGATCTGCTCACTCCCCAAACAGCACCCGAGACCGCGAGTGACAACTATCAGTTTGCTGTGCGCGAGATTTTGCGGGGTATCCGGGAGACCAGCGGCTTAACGGCCACCGAAATTCGGCCCGGTTGGATCGGCGTATTCTGTGCGTCACCAAGCATGGCGACCTGGCTGGCCGAAGCTGTCGTCGCCGAAAATGTGGTTGCCCATGCCGAAGGCACATTGCTTTGTGTGCCCGTGGGTGACTTCTATACGGTCAAAGGGGAGATCAAGAATGTGATCACTGCGGTTGCCAAGACCACACATTACTGGCGCGAACATCTGCCGCCGCAGGTGAAGCAAACCTTAGTATTGCAGGAAAAGCTCGCTTTGTTTATCCAATGGGTACGCCAATACGTTTCACCAACCAAGTTAGCTTGACTGCTGTCCCCTCAACAATTCGCTGCCAGGCTGTCGTCGATTGTGCAAACAACCCTGCCCGATCGACGACAGCCTGGGCACAACTCCTTGAACCTGAGCAACCATGATTCGATTTCTAATCAACAAAGTGCTGCGCCTGGCCCTACTCCTTTTCGCTGTAGCCACCTTCTCGTTTATCTTGATGAGCCTTTCGCCCATTGATCCGGTAGATGCCTACGTCGGTACAGCGATTCTCAATATCAGCCCCGAGCAGCGCCAATTGATCGCCGACCGCTGGGGGCTGGATGAGCCGCCACTGACGCGCTATGGCCGCTGGCTGCAAAACATTGCCGGTGGCGATCTGGGGCGTTCGCTGATCTTCAACCAGCCTGTGATCGCGGTGATTGGTGAACGGTTTGCTGCGTCGCTCTGGTTGATGATGTTTGCGTGGGTATTATCCGGTCTGCTGGGCTTTGGCTTGGGCGTTCTGGCTGGTCTGCGCCAAGGTTCGTGGCTCGATCAGGCGATTCGTTTCTATGCCTATACCCTGGCCTCAACCCCGACTTTCTGGCTAGCGCTGCTGCTGCTGATTTTCTTTTCGGTTTCCCTGCGTTGGACGCCTGTCTGCTGTGCCACCCCGCCTGGCGTTCCCCTGGCCGATGCAACTCTGCTCCAGCGTCTTCATCATTTGATCCTGCCTGCCGCGGCGCTGAGCATTATCGGTGTGGCGAACATTGCCCTGCACACGCGTCAGAAATTGATCGATGTGTTGCACAGCGATTATGCGCTCTTTGCCCGCGCGCAGGGTGAATCTACGGCGGGCATTGTCTGGCAACATGGCTTGCGCAACATTGCGTTGCCGGCTATCACCCTGCAATTTGCTTCGCTGAGTGAACTCTTTGGCGGCTCGGTGTTGGCCGAGCAGGTCTTTGCCTATCCTGGCCTGGGCGAAGCAACGGTGCAAGCCGGACTGCGCGGCGATGTGCCACTATTATTGGGAATTGTGCTTTTCAGCGCGATCTTTGTTTTTACCGGCAACACCCTGGCCGATCTAAGTTATCGGCTGATCGACCCGCGCATTCGTATTGGTCGTTAGTCAGTGGTTATTCGCTATTGATTATTGATTATTTACTCACCCATCCAATTGGTATCTTATGAGCACAAGCGTTTCGTCAACTCAACTTTCTCCTGTCCCCCGTCATACCGGTTTTGCCAAGCCCAATCGGCGCACGCTTACCTTGCTAGCGATTGCGGCTTGTTTGCTCTTTTTTGCCGCCTTGGTCTTTGGGCGCTTCTGGATCGGCGACGCTGGTCTGCAAACGGCGCTGCCCGATCGCAACCAAGCGCCCTCGTTGGCGCATCCCCTGGGTACAGACTGGCTGGGGCGCGATATGCTGACGCGCACGTTGCATGGCCTGGTGCTTAGCCTGCGCGTAGGATTGTTGGCTGCGCTAATCAGCGCGGTAATTGGCACCGTATTGGGCCTTTGTTCGGCGATCTTTGGCGGCATTGTGGATACGATTATCACCTGGCTGGTCGATCTCTTTTACAGCCTGCCCCATCTGGTCTTGCTAATTTTGATCTCCTTTGCCCTGGGCGGTGGCTTGCGCGGCGCGCTGATTGCCGTGGCGGTCACCCATTGGCCGGGGTTGACGCG
>DAOTTR010000318.1:0-2162 GCA_034437715.1 Caldilineaceae bacterium | reverse complement strand
TCTTTGTCAATCGACCAGTGCCAGCTACGGCTATCGTCCTGGAACCGACAGCGATTTGGATATTGCCGAGCGACGCGATCCGCCATCTGTTAACGACCAATCCAACGATGGCGCTGCCGATAATCGAGTTTATGGCAAACCGGATCAGTGAACTAGTCGAGTTGGTGGCAGACCTGTCATTGCACACGGTGACCGCGCGGCTTGCCCGCCTGTTGTTGGAGCAAGCCGAAGGGGATGTGCTACACCGGCGTAGTTGGGCTACTCAGTCCGAGATGGCTGCCCGCCTTGGTACCGTGCCCGACGTACTCAGTCGCGCCCTGCGTAGTCTGGTCGAAGCGGGGTTGATTCAAGTTCAGCGCCACCAGATTCAAATCCTTGATCGCCAGGGACTGGCAGCCCAAACCATATCTGATCACCGTTAACTAGACAACTTCCGCTAGTTTCATGTATAGTGAAGGAAATTGGGCAATTGTAATGCTATCAGCGCTGTTGATGGCTGCAACGGAGGATGGGGATGCGTCAAGAAGTTCGCTATGCAGTGGGCTGGGGAATCGGTGTCACGCTGCTGCTGTCTTTGCTGATTCTGATCGGTTCGCGTAATTTGGCCCATTTTGATGCGGCGCTCGTGGCCTATACCGCTGCGGTGGTTTTTGCCACCTTTGGCTTAACCTATCGCTATGCCATGTGGCTGCAACGCCCACCCACTGCGCTCTATTGGAAGCGCGGCTGGCAAACCTTCTTTCAGCGTGGTCACCGCAGCCGCAATGCGCAAAGCTGGGTGGCCTACATGGTGCAGGATATTCTCCTCAATCGGTTTATCTTTGCTCGTGACCGCTTGCGGGGTCTGGCCCACTGGTTAATTATGTGGGGCTGCATACTCGCGATTGGGATTACCTTTCCCCTTGTCTTTGGCTGGCTGCATTTCGAGTCGATCCCCACAGATTTGGAACTTTACCGCGCCTATATCTTTGGCTTTCCCGCCTTCACCTTCCCGGTTGACTCGATTCTCGCCTTTTTGACCTTTCATGGGCTGGTCTGGGCGTCGTTGATTGTGATTGCCGGGGTGATGTTGGCCATGCGCCGGCGCATGCGCGAGGAAGGTGCGGCGGCCCTACAGATGTTTACCGAGGACTTTCTACCGCTGATTTTGCTCTTTGGCGTCAGCCTCACTGGTGTCATGCTCACCGCTAGCTACACCTGGATGAAGGGCTATGCCTATGACTTTATCGCCATTTTGCACGCGATTACGGTCATCGGCACGTTTCTCTGGTTGCCCTTTGGTAAGTTTTTTCACATCTTCCAGCGCCCGGCGCAGATTGGGGTGCGCTTCTACAAAGATGTGGGCGCGCGTGAAACACCTGCTCATTGCCGCCGCTGCGGCGCGCCTTTTACCTCCCAGATGCACGTCACTGATCTGATCGAGGTAGAGAAGGCGTTGGGCTATCAATATGAGATGCCCGACCACGCCACGGAACATTACCAGTGGATCTGCCCGCCCTGTCGTCGCGCCCTCTTTGTCCTCGCCCAGGGTCAACTGTGGCAGGCAGAGCGCGGGACCGTCACGCCGGTCAACGGCTACCGCCCGGCCACACCCAGCTACGTCAACCCCGGCATGGGCGAAGGCCCGTTGGGGGAAGAGGACGCACGTAATTTCCATGCATAACACAACGTAACTCGATAATATACCGCAATAGCTTATAGATGATAATATACTACCAGTGTCAATACCAATATATTTTTATCATCTATGGCATTGCTCAGCATAAAACAAGGAGCCTAGGATGAAAACCTTTCAATTGTTAGAAAATATCGAGTTCCATGATAAAAATCCTTACGCACAACCCCTCCAAGTCAATGAGGATGGTCGTGTACTACGCTTTGCGTTAAAGCCTGGTCAGGTGGTACGCGAGCATAGCGCACCGCACTCGCCTGTCTATCTTGTTGTTCTAAAAGGGAATGGTCTTTTTGCCGGCGCCGATGGAGTTGAGCTTGAATTTAGCCCAAACACGCTCCTAACTTTTGAACCTGGTGAGCAACATACCCTCCGTGCACTGGATGAAGAATTAGTCTTTCTGGCTCTTTTGCATGAGGCGCCACAAGCATAAACTGGCGTCACGCCAATGATGCCGGCACCTCATCCAAAGCCTTATCTATGCGATTGA
>DAOTTR010000317.1:0-1752 GCA_034437715.1 Caldilineaceae bacterium | reverse complement strand
TTAATCCGATTTTCAATAATATGTTCATCCTAATTTCTCCTCATGCAATCGGGGCAAGTGTTTGGCGCTAGCTTTGAGCATACAATGACTTTGCCGCAATCACGCCCTACAACTGGCATGTTCCTACCCTGGTCAGATGGATAGTTACAGTGACAGACAAGGCATTTTTCGATATTTCATCATGAACCGCCCCCGCGCGCATCGCCAGCGCAACATCGGCGTTCAACCTAGTACGCCGACCCAGCGCAAGAACAACAAAGCCAGCCCCACGACCATGACCGTGCCAAAGAAACCAAAGGTATAGCGCGTGGCCCGCTCGGGCAGAAAGGTGTCGAAGACGTACCCTGTCTCTGCACCATAGCGCACAGCCAGCGCCGTGAGGGGGCAACGCAGGCCATTGCTGAGATAGACAACGACCTCGACGCCAAGCAGCGCCAGCGCGATCCAAAGCCAAGCCCCCTGGGCTCCGCTGACACCGGCGTACAAGAGCACAAACGTCGAGACCGCCATGACCAGATAGATGGCGGTGTGCAGCCCACGGATCAGTGCAAGCCGTTGATTGTCAGTCATGTAGACCTCCGATCCATGCAGTGCGATTAGGTGACAGTCTCTTGCGCAAGAGACTGTCACCTGGCCGAATCAACTGTCATGCTCACGCTGGTTGTAGCACCAACGTGGGCGCGATGGTTTTGGTGGTATGCACACGCAGGCTCAACCACATCGCGCCCAGCCCCAGCAGCGTGACGACGATGCTCACCACAAAACCGAAGTAAGGAATGCCGGCGACCAGCACATAGAGCAGCACACCCAACAGGAGCGGCCATGCCCGATTCCAACCGGTTGGTGCAACATCGGCCTCACCTTGGATGCGCTGCAGGATCCAGCGCCCGACGGGATAGGCAACCACCACTTTGCTGCCGTAGGCGATCAAGAGCGTGAAGAAGGCAAAGAATGCACCCAGCCCGACTGTCCCACTCCAGAACGCGCCCCAGGCTAGCCCGGCCAGCGTCAAGCTGCCCAAACCAGCGACAATGGCGATCAAAAGCACAATCGCCACAAGCGCAGCGAGATAGCCCAGGATCATCACCGCAAACCCCCAGGCGGTCGCGGGCAGCGGTTCTGTGCGCACATGCTCGACCACGCGCGCAAAGATCAGGGGCAGCAGCCACAGCGCCAATCCACCGATCACGAGCAAACTGACCAGTGTACGCAGCCGTGACCAGAGCCAGTTCATCAGCGCATTTTGCGGTTGTACTGGTGTGATGACAGCCGCTGTCCCCCCTGTTCCCGGTACGGGCGTACTGTAGGCGACACCGCCCTGCGGCTGGGCGGCAATGCCACTGCGTTGCTCGACTGGACTGGTATAGTTGAGCTTGCCAGCGATGCGGGCATCCGTGCCAATGCGCAACCCCGGTTGGATGGTGGCAGGTATCCCCTCGCCTGGCACAAAGGAGCGCCAGAAATCGGGCGGCACTGTACTGCTTGGCTCTCCTACATCCACATAGGCATTTTGTCCAACCACGCCATTTAACGCCAGCGCGCCAATGCTCGCCCGCAGATCACGCTGAATCTCGCCCTTGAGGATCGCCTGATAGCCGCCGATCGCCGCGTCGCGTTTGATGACGCTACCCGGCTCGGCGGTCAAGCTATAGCCGCCAAAGAAGAGGTTGCGTTCCACAACGGCCTGTGGCCCCAAAGTCAAGCTCGCCCCCGCGCCGTAGAGGCTCCCGCCCACCGTGCCGTTGATCGTCA
>DAOTTR010000316.1:0-30492 GCA_034437715.1 Caldilineaceae bacterium | reverse complement strand
CAGTTAGAAGCGTCGTTGGATGCGCTTACTGTACCCATGACGCCAGAATGGCGCGCTGAAATTTCGGCGCTCTCCTACGAACCACCGCCCGCCACCGATCGCACAGATGAGCGGAAGTAGGTCGTGTGGTCGTTGGTCGTTAGTCATTTGTTATTGATTAGTAACGATTTAGACAACGTTAAATGCGTGTTGAATTCATTCAGAGCAGCAGGTGATGCAATTTAACCTTGGCGTACGATTCACGTGAAAACTGATGCCTGAACAGTTACATTGATTATTGATTAGTAACGATTCACCTCTCCCACACCCAGCGGCGCGCTCCCCCCTTCGGCAAGCTCAGGGAACGAAGGGAGGGAACCGTGATCGGGTACCCTTTGGGTGCCTCCCCCAGGTTGGGCTACCCTTTACCCACATATAAGGTAGCAGGGAGGGCGTGCGTGCCGGGGACGGCCCCAAAACAGAGCGTAGTGGCATCAAGCCGCTGGGCTGTCCCCGGCACGCCTTGCCTACGGCCAACTTGTGGGTAAAGGGTAGGTGAACAGGGGAGGTTGGGAGGGGTAGCCTGAATAGTTACATTGATTATTCAAAAAAGCTTGACAGCCGGTCGGTAGCGTTCTATAATGAATAGGGCTTTCTTGACTGACGAAAGTGCATATGATGATGCATTTGTGGAGCTTACCGCAAGGAAAAGAAAGCTGTTGTTTTGCTACAGTCGCTCGTCTGGGCTGGGCAGTCGGACTGGATGATCCGTTCATCCGGTTTGGCTGCCTTTTTTTGTTGGTAGCGTGTAGAGATCATAGGCAAATAGGGCAATCTATCGACAGATTATCTTATTTACCGCCAAGAGAGTAGAGGAGCAAGATATGTCAACGTTTCGTGCGCTATTGTCCGTCTCCGACAAGACCGGCTTGGTCGAGTTCGCCCGCCGTCTCCATGAAGTCGGGGTGGAATTGATTGCTAGCGGCGGCACAGCTCGCCAATTGCGCGATGCCAATTTACCCGTAATTTCTGTCGATGAGTTGACTGGCTTTCCGCAAATTTTGGGCGGACGGGTAAAGACCCTTCATCCCAAGATTCATGGTGGCATTCTGGCGCGCCGCGTCGCCCATCATCTGGAAGAGTTGGACGCCTATGGCATTGTGCCGATTGATTTGGTCGTGGTCAATCTATATCCCTTTCAGCAAACCGTTGCTCAGCCCAATGTCACCTTAGCCACCGCCGTCGAGGATATTGATATTGGCGGCGTGGCCCTCCTGCGCGCCGCCGCCAAAAATCATGAAGCGGTCACAGTGGTCTGCGATCCGGCAGATTATGCCCACGTAGCCGAGGCATTCGCGGCAGGCGGCACAACCATGATGCAGCGCAAGAAACTGGCGCTGCGCGCCTTTCGCCACACGGCAGAATATGACAGTGCGATTGCCGCGTATTTGTCTGAACAAATTGAAGAAGATGAAAATATCGTCGGGCTGCCCCTGCGCATTCAACTGGATCTGCTGCAAGTCCAGCTCAACCGCTACGGCGAGAATCCCCACCAACAAGGCGGGCTCTATGCCTATGCTGGCGAAGAGTCCCCCTTTGAAGTGCTCCAGGGCAAAGAGATGAGCTATAACAATTGGCTGGATCTGGATGGCAGTTGGCAAGCAGCGCAAGATTTTCCCGATCCCACCGTTGCGATCATTAAGCATGGCAATCCCTGTGGCCTGGCCAGCGGCAACTCGTTGGCCGAAGCCTATGCCAAGGCGCTGGCTTCGGATCCGGTAAGCGCCTTTGGCAGCATTATTTCGTTCAATCGGGCACTGGATGCCGAGACAGTCCAGTGTATGCACGATCTTTTTGTCGAAGTCATCGCGGCCCCGGCCTATGATGATGATGCACTCAAGCTATTACGGAAGAAGAAGAATCTGCGCATTCTACAGCCCACGGGCGTGCAACTTCGCACCTTGAGTCTGCGTAGCATCTATGGCGGCGTGCTTGTCCAGGAACTCGACCAGAGCCAGAGTGATATGGATCCGGCCAACTGGCGTGTGGTCAGTGCCAAACAACCATCCGACGCGCAACTTGCCGATCTGGCCTTTGCCTGGCGCGTGGCACGCCATGTCAAGAGCAACGCGATTGTCTATGTCAAAGGTCGGGCAACGGTGGGCATTGGTGCCGGCCAGATGAGCCGTGTGGATTCGGTGATGCTGGCCGGTCACAAGGCCGGTGAAGCGGCCCAGGGCGCGGTTATGGCGTCGGATGCCTTCTTCCCCTTTGCCGACGGCATCGAGGCTGCGGCCCAATATGGCATCACCGCGGTCGTCCAACCCGGCGGCTCCATGCGCGACGACGAGGTGATCGCGGCCGTAGATAAACTAGGCTTGGTCATGGTCTTGACCAGTACACGCCACTTCCGCCACTAGGCGTTCAGTTGCGCCACGCAGTTTCATGAAGAAAGCTACACTGTCAGCGAAATTTTGTGGGATGCAAGCGTAGTAAAGACTAAAGTCTTTGTCCGATTCAGGCAAGACTAAAGTCTTTACTAGCGCATTTTTGGGAACAACGGAATTTCCGGCATCGTCCAATCGGTAAGCCAACGGACGGTTGAATCGTTATAGAGCTCACAAAGCTGACACGGACAGAAGCAGATAACGGTGTTGTTATCCTAGATGGAGATATTTCATGCATATTTATTCACGACACAGGGGGTGGCCGCGCAATTTGTTGCGCTTGTTGGTCATCGGCGCGCTCGTTTTACTTGGCGTGCCTACCTTGGCTGTCATGGCCCAGGGCAATCCCGACGCGCCAGTGCGCGCTGCGGATTCGGATCCCGCGTGGCGGGCAACCTATTGGAACAACAAGGATCTATCGGGTGATCCCGTCTTGCAACGCGACGAACCGGATATCAATTACAATTGGGGTACAGGGTCACCGAATGGCGCAGTCAACAGTGATCGCTTTTCGGCGCGCTGGACGCGCTATCTCTACCTGGACGAAGGCCGCTACCGCTTTGAGGCCACCAGTGATGATGGTGTGCGCGTCTTTGTCGATGGGCAGCGCATTATTAACGGCTGGTCTGATCATGGCGTGCGCACCTTTTCGGGAGCACTAAATCTATCGACAGGACATCATTTGGTGCAGGTAGAATATTATGAAAATGTGGGGGCGGCTGTCGTACGTTTTGGTTGGGCGCGCGAATCTGGCGGGGGTGGCGGCGGCGAGCCAACGATTCAAAACTGGCGCGGCGAATACTTTAACAATCCCGACTTGAATGGCGCACCGACGTTAGTACGCGATGACAACAATGTTGACTTTAATTGGGGCAATGGCTCGCCCGCGTCGGGGATCAACGCCGATAATTTCTCGGTGCGTTGGCAGCGCTCAATCAATTTGGGTGCAGGCAACTATCGCTTTGAGATCACCGTCGATGATGGCGTACGCTTGTGGGTGAATAATCATCTGCTGATCGACGAGTGGCGCGAACAAGCGACCACCACCTACCGCGGCGACATCTATGTGCCCGATGGTGCGATTCCGTTGCGCGTTGAATATCTGGAGCGTGCCGGCGGTGCGCGCATCCGCTTAAGTTGGAAGCGCACCGATCAGCCCGCACCGGAGCCAGAGATCACCAGTTGGCGGGGTGAATACTTCAACAATCGCGATCTGAGTGGCAGCCCCACGCTAGTACGCGATGATAGGGACATTGCCTTTGATTGGGGCACCGGCTCGCCCGATGGCACTATCGCGAGCGATAACTTTTCGGTGCGCTGGACACACAAAATCCACTTTGAAGCGGGGCGCTATCGCTTTACGACCAAAACCGATGATGGCGTGCGTCTCTTCATCGATGATAACTTGGTGATTGATGAATGGCATTCAGCGAGTGATGACAAGTTCGTCTATGATGTGGCACTGAGCAAAGGTACCCATAAAATTCGCCTTGAGTATTATGAACGTAGTGGCACCGCCACTGCCCGGCTCGATTGGGATCGCTTGGGTGATGTCCGCACACCCGCTGGCAATCTGATCACTTGTGTGCCACCGCAACCGCAAAACTATGCGTGGATCAAGCTCTACCGATTGGATGGCAACAACAAATGGTATTCGATCGGGCGCGGGATTGGCGCAATTCAGGCTAGCGGTTTCCTCAAGATTGATGGTCTGCCCGTTGACAGCGGTCGCTTTGGCAGCGCTGGTGAACCGTATAAGATCGAACAGTGGATCGATGGCAAAGTGGCACAATCGACCGGTGACTTCCAAGCCGGTCAACCCGAATTTCGGCTGCGCACCTTTACCGACAATTACACCCCCTGGCAATGTCGCTAGCTGGCCTATCCATGCGACGAAAAGAGCCAAATTGGAATTTTTCGTCGCATGGCATCCCCATCCATAGCACAAGCGCCTGATTTATTTTCGATTTGCATTTTGACGCAATCGAAGGTCGATGGTATCCTGCCTATAGATCATCGTTTGTCGTTCGTATCAATTCATCCACAACGCCGAAAGCACTAGCGAAAAGCATCACGATTGAACGAAAGATAGCGCGTGTCGCGTGCAACGCTCGATTCAACAAGGTGCGGGATCGATCTCGGTGCGGCGATTTATTCAATTTGACTGGCCCATGACTCCTCTTCGACTCAAAACAGCAGCCCTACCCATGATCGCATTCGTCCTATTTGTTACGTTGACCTGGCCGGTATGGCGCTGGCTATGGGGCGAATGGATGGGCAACGAATATTATAGCCACGGCATCTTGATCCTACCGGTTGCCCTCTACCTGGCCTTCCAGCGGTTACGCCTTGACAAACAACGTTATTCAGCTTCACCCGGCAGTAATAATCTAGGTGTTTTGCTCTTGGGCGGCGCGTTAATCGGGTTTGTCTGGTTGTTGAATCAGAAAGCGTATTATCTGGCGGCTTTTGCGATGATACTTATGGCGACAGGGGCAATCTGGTCGTTGGGTGGCACTGCGCTACTGCGCAAGTTACTCTTTCCACTGGGCTATCTTGTTTTGATGATCCCACTACCCTTTATTGATCGGGTCACCTTGCCCTTGGCGCTCTTCACGGGTGTTTGTGCTGGCGATCTGGTGCGTTTTCTGGGTGTAGATATCACGATTGTGGGCAATGCCATTAGTTTACCCAATGCTGAGTTGGTGATTGGCGCGCAATGTAGCGGCATCAATTCCCTGATTGCGCTGACTGCGCTCATGATCCTGGCCGCCTATATTCTACAGGGACCGTGGTGGGGCCGGCTGTTGCTGGTGTTGATCTCGATTCCTTTGGCCATGTTAGGCAACATTCTGCGCGTCACCTCGTTGCTCTTTGTGGCGCGTACCATGGGGGCCCAGGCCGCATTTACTTTTTATCATGATTATTCGGGGCTGTTTTTCTTTATGCTCGTCTTCTTATTGATGTTTCCGCTGACGCATTTGCTGCAAACGCGCACTTTGCGGCTTGATGTTATCTAACCTACACTTTTACACCTACACCGCGCCACTTGGCCGATCCTTTAGCATTCGTTATAATGATGCTGCTCTGTATAAAAAGCAGCGTATTGTCGAAGCAAAAATGCCAGTACCAAAGCAATGCCAGGGTAAGAAAAAACTATGTTGACGGAAGCCCCACAAACAGAGTCCAAAAGCAAGGTGCGGCCACTTGCCGTGCTGGGTTTATTTTTGCTGGCCATGCTCTTTGTCTATTTCCCACAGTTCCAAATACCTTTGTGGGGTCAATCCTCATCAGCACAGAACAATCCATTGGTCTATATCGCCGATCTGGATTTCTGGCAGCGGACAAATCGCGAAAGCGCCGTGACTGCCGTCTCTCACTTTGATCTGGCCCACGATCTCAATGCGGTCCCCTTGGCGATTGGTGACTGGAAAGGTATTGATGTCCCAGAGACAAACCAAGAAGTGATGATCTTGCTGGAGCCAGAACAATATATTCAGCGGCTCTATCAAAATAGCGCTGGCCAATATATTTGGTTGAGCCTGATCGGCGGGCGTAGTTCGCAACCATTTCATGCGCCCGACATTTGCTATGACGCCGACGGCTGGCAATATAATCTTGGCTCGCACCCAATGACGCTGGCCAATGGCGGTGCGTTGTACGGCTTGTGGTTGGAAGCCAAGAAGCGGATGCCGGGCGACGCGGCGGACACAGAGCATATTGTCTTCTATTTTTATCTCTTTCCCAATGCAGAACGGCGGCTTTCTGATGGCATTGTCCTCTTCAAATTGACCTCGGGGCGCTATGGCAGCGTTGAAGAGACTTTGGCCGTCCACGCCGATTTCGTTAATCAGTTTTTTACAGACGCAAACACACGCCAGGAATAGCCCAAATTGCAGTGGCGCAGTTGGGCCGAGGGTCTTATGTACCGTTACTTTGCATTGATTGGGGCAGTGATTGGATTTTGTATGGTGCTCACCACTAGTTGCATCGCCTCTGCCGAGCCACCCATCCTACCCCCGCATGGCTCATGTTCGCTACCATTGCCCGCAACAGCATCCGACGAAGAGGCCATCCGTGCGATTCTGACGGCAGAGGGTGAGCTGGTGGTTGCGCAAAATATCGACGCGCTGATGAAATTGTGGCGCGAGGGTGCCAAGATTACCGATGCCAAAAATACGCCGGACGATCCGCAAGATGATCAAGCCTGGTTGGATAAAGATGCGATCCGCCATCGCTATGTGCGGACTGTTTTTCCCGGTGCGCCGGCCCAGGCCACACCCAAAGATCTCCAATTGCAACTTATGGATGATCGCGCAATTGTAGCAGCCACAACGCAAATTGGGGGAGAGATATCGCCAGCAGGAGATCGTTGGACTTTGGTGAAAGATCAAAATTGTTGGGCCATTCAAAGCCTGACCTACAATTTGGAAGCGAAATAGCGTAACAGAAATTTACTCAAGTTATCGTATGCGGTCACAGAAATAGAGAATCAAGACGTGTCTGATCTGATCATAATCATGCCAGTGATCGCGGCCTTTTTGCTAACATTATTGCTCCTGGCCTGGGTCAGCCGACAACTCAGCCTACAAATTCAGTTGCTCTTCCACTTAATTACCCGCAATGGCGATCTGACGATGGTTCTGCTGTTTTTGCTTTTGCTACCTGGGATTGTGATTCATGAAGCGGCCCATTGGATCACAGCCTATGTATTGGGACTGAAACCAAGCAAATTTCGCGTTTGGCCCAAAAAGCAACGCCAACATATTGGATTGGGCAGCGTGAATGTCAAGGCAGGCAAGCTTTGGCAGGAGAGCATGGTGGGCATGGCACCGTTGATCGCTGGTTCCATATTGATTGCCCTGATCGCCCAATATATCTTTGATGCACAGCAGTTTTCGCTGGCACTTGGCGAACAACGGTGGCTGGAAAGCGTTTACACATTACAACAAGCACTACTAAAGCCTGATGGCATCCTGTGGGGTTATCTACTCTTTGCAATTGCCAATGCGATGATGCCCAGCGCCAGTGATCGTGAGCCCATCCGCCCGCTATTTTTTACCGTTGCGCTCATCCTGGGGCTTTACTTGTTGTTCGGCCTCCCCATTGCACCCTTTACGCTCCTGCTCCACTGGGTAGCACCGATTTTGCACAACATTACCAATGCCTTTATCTTCACCCTGGCGCTGGATCTGATCATTCTTGCGATTATTTATCTACTTATCAAATTCATCGCGCCCCAACCGGCAGCCTGAACGCCAGCGCAGCGCATATACGTCAAAACTGGGCAACAAAAAAAGGGACGTTGTCGTCCCTTTTTTCTCTGCCAACCCGCTCAAATTTAGGCTAAGTGTGATTGCAAACGCGCCATCAACTGTGCCTTGGGCTGATAGCCAACAATGCGATCCACAGGCTCGCCACCCTTAAAGAGCAACAGCGTTGGGATGCTCATAACGCCAAAAGCCATGGCCGTGTCTTGATTTTCATCAATATCCAACTTGCCAATCACCAATTTGCCATCGAGTTCTTGCGCAAGCTCCTCAAGCACCGGCGCAATCATTTTGCAAGGGCCACACCACTCGGCCCAAAAATCGACCAGAACCAGCTGATCGGAATCCACAACCATTTCTTCAAAGGTGCCATCTGTTACTTTTACCGGAGCTGCCATTATTCTATCCTCTATTCTTATCAATTACAAAAGTAAATTTAGCGCCATCGTGTAACGCATTATGCCAGACAATTATGGCACTTTTTCTGCGTCAATCAGAGCGTGTCAACGAGAACGGGTTAGGCTAAGTGCGCTTGCAGGCGCGCCATTAGCTGTGGCTTGGGCTGGTAGCCGACAATGCGATCCACAGGTTTGCCACCCTTGAAGAGCAGCAATGTTGGTAGACCCATTACGCCAAAGGTCATAGCTGTATCTTGATTTTCGTCAGTGTCCAACTTGCCAATCACCAATTTGCCATCGAGTTCTTGCGCAAGTTCCTCAAGCACCGGTGCAATCATTTTGCAAGGCGGGCACCACTCTGCCCAGAAATCGACTAGAACCAACTGATTGGAATCGACGACCAGCGCTTCAAAGGTCTCATCTGTTACTTTTACTGGAGTTGCCATTTCCTATCCTTTATACTTGTCAACTACCTGAATTCAATAGTTGCCATATACCTATATGTTTTATACCGAGCCAAACAAAATAGCGGTAATTTGCACTACAAAAAACATAGTACCCCGAAAAACGCATTTTGTCAAGCAATTTAGCTGTCCGCTTCTTGCTTCAATCACCCAATATCATTACCACCATACAGCCGCCGCCGCGATTCGCAAGCATTGTTTGGTATATCACTTTCCATTTGTCCATAAAAACGCTATAATACCCATACTTACACCCTTGCGATTGGCTGAAAGTGCAAATCACACACCCTTGGCAAGCAGTTCTATTATCCAAAAGGAGAGTTCGATGGATCGAATGCAACAGTTACATCAAATCGGCCAGAGTATCTGGCTCGACTATATTGAGCGCGGCATGGTACAGTCTGGCGAGCTACAACGGTTGGTCAACGCCGGTGTGACCGGCGTTACGTCAAACCCCACCATCTTCCAACAGGCCATTTCTAAAAGTGATGCCTACCGCGCCGATCTACAAACATTGGCCGCCAAAGGCTTACCGCCTAAAGAAATCTTTGAAGCATTAGCCATAGCCGATATTCAAGCGGCGGCCGATGTGCTTGCCCCTGTGTACAAAAGCGCCAAGGGCGAGGATGGCCATGTGAGTATTGAAGTGGCGCCTGACTTAGCCTATGATACAGAAGCCACAATCGCCGAAGCGCGCCGGCTCTGGGCCACTGTGAATCGACCCAATGTGATGGTCAAGGTTCCTGCCACGCAGCCCGGCATTGCCGCCATCCGCCAGTTGATTAGCGACGGCATCAATATTAATGTCACGTTGATTTTCGGTTTGGAGCGCTATGCGGCCGTCAAGGAAGCCTACTTTCAAGGGTTGGAAAGCCGACTTGCCGCCAATCAACCGATTGCCCAGATCGCTTCGGTTGCCAGCTTCTTTATCAGCCGGGTTGACGCTAATGTGGACGAACAGTTGAAAAAATTACCGAGCACCAACGGCAGCGATCCGCAAACCCTAATGGGCAAGACCGCCTTGGCCAATGCGAAATTGGCCTATGCTCAATTCCAAGCGAAATTTAGTGGGGAACGCTGGCAGCGATTGGCAGACGCCGGTGCCCAACGCCAACGCCCGCTGTGGGCCAGTACAAGCACCAAGAACCCCACCTACTCAGACCTGCTCTATGTCGAGCCGCTGATTGGGCCACACACGGTCAATACCATGCCCATGCCAACCTTACTAGCATTCTGGGATCATGGCGTGGTGGCGAACACGGTGGGTGAGGGAATGGCGGAAGCAGAACAACTCTTTCCGCAACTGGCGCACTTGGGCATTGCCATCAATGAAGTGACTACGGTGCTGGAACGCGAAGGGGTAGAGAAGTTTGCGACTTCCTATAATGAGTTGATCGAGACCATTAAGCAACAGGGCGCAAAAGTGGCGGCAGCAACCTAGCGCTAGGGGGCTTTGCTGCGCTTGAGGAAAGCTGCGAATTCTTCAGCTTGCAAGCCTTTGCCAGCAACCGGTGAGGATGGTGCTGCGGTAGTTACCGACGTATCATCCTCGCTTTCAGCCTTGTCGAGTACAACCTCATCCAACAATTGTGGCGCAGTTGGATCACTGTGCAGATGGGCAATGGCAATTGGTAGCAAATCCACAATCGCGTCCAGAAAAAGCAAGGCCGGGGCTGCCCCTGCCGGCAGGTTCACGATTAAAGAACGCCCCCGAACACCCACCACACCTCGCTCCAGCCAGGCAAGTGTACTCTGGGCCTGGGCATGATAGCGCATTGCCTCGGCCAGCCCCGGGATCAGCCGTTCGCTAACGTTGCGTGTAGCCTCTGGTACAATTTCGTCGGCACTGGGTCCGGGCGCGGGCAATGTACCGCCGATCGTAATCACAAGGTCCAATTCCTCGACATCACACCAGCTACGCAGGATTTCTTCGATCCAATTCCGTTGACTACCCGCGCCCGCAGTCATCAGTAGAACGGCTGGTGTATGCGTTTGTTGAATGGCGCGAAAAACCGTCGTAACCGCTTCGTCATCCATCGCGGGCACACAGAGAATCCCAATCCGGAGTAAGCGATTTGTAGTCATAGATGGCTTGCGCTGTTGCTGAACTGATCCAAAACGACTACCTCACCATTAATTGTACCCAATACAAAAAGCCCTACGATTCTACTGCGGCGAACGGCAATAAAAGTAAGGCTTGTTTGCATAAACCCGGCAAAACGTAATTAGCGTTTGGTGTACTGTGGTGCCTTACGCGCACGCTTGAGGCCAGGCTTTTTACGTTCCTTGGCCCGTGCATCACGGGTGAGGAAACCGGCGCTCTTCAGAACAGGCCGCAAATTCGCATCATACAAGCAAAGCGCACGCGCAATGCCAAGCCGCACAGCCGCTGCCTGACCATTATCGCCACCACCATTAACATGCACACTGATGTTATAAGTAGCTTCAGTACCCGTCAAGGTCAACGGTTGGCGCAGCAGCATACGATCCAAAGCGCGCCCAAAGTAGACATCACCAGGCAAGTCGTTGACCACGATCTCACCTGTGCCGGGGTACAAACGTACACGGGCAGTTGCGGTCTTGCGGCGACCGATTGCTTCAATATATTCGCTCATTCTTGCATCTCCTAGAACGATAATGGCTTGGGTAGCTGAGCCGCATGGGGGTGCTCGTCAGTGGTATAAATGCGCAACTTCTTCATCTGCGCACGTCCCAAGCGGGTCTTGGGCATCATCCCCTTGACAGCCTCAAAAATCACGCGATCCGGAAAGCGATCCAGTTGTTCACGCATGGTGCGGCTTTTCAGACCACCCGGGAAACGGGAATGGCGATAATAACGCACCGAGTCCAGTTTGTCCCCAGTTACATGAATCTTGTCACAATTGGTGACAATCACAAAATCACCGGCATCGAGATGCGGGGTAAAAGTTGGCTTGTGTTTACCGCGTAGCACGGCAGCGATCCGAGAAGCCAAACGACCTAATGTCTGCCCGGTTGCATCAACAACCCACCAGTCACGTTCTGCTTTTGCTTCCTCGGTGTTTGGACTAAAGGTCTTCACGCAATTTACTCCTTACTGCTGATCCAGAAACACTTCCACACAAACGAGATAAGTTTTCTGAAAGCCTCAAATAATGTTCTAAATCTATGCTATTTACAAATTTAGATCAGCTTCATAGCTGACAGATTCTAAAACCAGCCCATGGGCCGGTGCTGGCGGCGCACACCAACTGCGATCGCGCGCCACGAGGGCTTGCTGCACATCTTCGGTACGCCATTGACCCCGACCGACCGCTAAAGAAACGCCGACTAAGTTGCGCACCATTTGGCGCAAAAATCCATTTGCACAGACGGTAAACACCAGACAACGGCCTGGATAGCGATTGATCGGCGCTAGCGGCGTTTGAGCGACTTGCCATTCTGCCCTATATAAGCGCCGGACAGTATTTTCACCTTGTGTCGGTTGACCAAAGGTAGCAAAATCATGTTCACCAATCAAATAGCCAACGCCGGTCTGCATTGCACTCAGATCAAGCACACGCGGAACATAGAGCGCAAATCGGTCTGTTAACGGTGAGCAACGTGGCGCTACTTCATCCGTCATCCAAGCCCGATCATAAAGCGTATAGCGATAGGTACGGCTGACAGCACTAAATCTGGGATGAAACCCAGCCGGTGCTAACCCCAAGCGATTGACTGTAACCGAGGACGGTAAATGTACATTCAGTGCCCGTTGCAAATTCTGCACCGAATGACGCCAAGGCACGTGCATTGCAACCACTTGCCCGCTCGCATGTACACCAGTGTCTGTACGACCTGCACCACTTACACGTACGTGCGTGCCAATGACAGTTTCCAGCGCAACTTCCAACGCCCCCTGAATCGTCGGGACATCTGGCTGAAGCTGAAAGCCGTGATATTCAGTACCGTCGTAAGCAACTAGCCCACAAACGTATATGAGTGAGTCACTCATCTGTGGGAACTACACCTCATCCTGCATCGGCAACGTTACGCTGGTGTATCGACCAACTCCAAAATCACCATATCCGCGGCATCACCCTGCCGTTTGCCCATCTTGATCATGCGTGTATAGCCACCATTGCGGGCAGCATAGCGTGGGGCGAATTCATCAAAGACCTTCTTGGCGATCGTCTTGTCATTCAAATAGGCAACGACTTGACGCTGGGCATGGACGCGGTTACCGCCTTCGGCGATGCCATGTTTGGCCTTAGTGATCAATTTTTCGGCATCGGCTCGAATTGCGCGTGCCTTTGCTTCTGTGGTCATAATGCGTTCGTGTGTATACAAAGACTTAATCAGATTGCGAAATAGAGCCTTGCGATGATTAGAGTCCCTGCCTAAAATGCGGCCAGCGATATTATGTCGCATTGTTCAACTCCTAGGTAAAGCCTTCGACTACTCGTCCTCATCGCCTGCGGCGACAAGTTCATCTTCACTTTCGTCAGCGGTGCTACTTGCACCGCTGCTGTTCCAGAATGCACTCAAGTCAACACCCGGCACATTGAGATAGCTCTTCTCGCGCAGTTTATCAACCAATTCGTCGAGCGATTTCTTGCCAAAGTTGCGAATCGCCAACATTTCTTCTTCGCCTTTTTCCATACGCTTCAAAATCTCACCGATTTTGGTAATCCCTGCCCGTTTGAGACAGTTATAGGCGCGCACGGTAAGCTCTAGCTCTTCGATCGGAGCATCATAGATGCGGCTCGGAATGCCCTCTTCTTCGCGTGGCTTAGATTCAACCGCAATTGTCTCTGCCCCGGCAAGCAAGGCTAAATGTTGTACCAGAATACTGGCTGACTTACGCAGCGCATCTTCTGGGGCAATTGTACCATCACTCCAGATTTCAAGGTTTAGCTTGTCGTAATCGGTCTGTTGACCAATACGTGTACGTTCCACACGATAAGAAACTTTGCGCACAGGGCTATAGATCGCGTCCACAGGGATTTCGCCAAGTGGCAAGCGAGTACGATCTTCGGCTGGGCTGTAACCCCGTCCAGTTTCAACCACCATCTCAATGTCCAAATCAACATCATTTGAATCAGCCGTCAAAATATATTGATCTGGATTGACAATTTCAACTTCAGGTGGGCAAATCAAATCGCCCGCTACGACCGGCCCCTCGCGCGAAACCTCAACATGAATACGCACTGATTCTTCACTATGATTGCGTAAGCGAATCTGTTTGATATTCAGAATCAACTGCGTCGTATCCTCGCGTACATGCGGGATCGCCGAGAATTCATGATGAACGCCACTGATACGAATTGACGAGATCGCTGCCCCGCTTAAGCTGGACAGCAGAACACGCCGCAACGCATTACCAAGAGTAATACCATAACCACTCTCTAGTGGGCTAATTACGAAATGGCCATAATTTTGTGAATTGGCCTCAGTCTCAATTTTGGGCAGAACCATGTTTAGCAATGGTATTCCTCCCTGATATTCAGCATACGCCCAGTAGCCGGAACCAATGTTCTCATCTCGAATCGATAGCTTTAGGACAAATAATTTTTGCCAACCAAGAAAGTGGTTGACATTGTTCTAAAGAAGATAAAGAACTTTCGCTCTGACTTTTGTTTTTCTGTCGTAAATTTTCAATTTGATAAAAGCGCTAACCAACCACGCTAGCAAATATTCATAAATGAATATCCTACCAGGCGATCGAGTTAGCCATAAGTGCAGCGCACAGATGCATTTTGGAAATTTCTAGAAGTAGAAAATTTCTAAATGCGATGTCCGTTTCCCTAGCGGCTATAATACTCAACGATCAATTGTTCATTGAGTGGAATTTCGATATCTTCGCGACCTGGGTTGTTGACCATAGAACCACCCATTTCGACAAGATTCAAGTTCAGCCAGGAAGGAACATTGCGTATGCTTTGCATAAGCTGGCCACGATCTTTAAAATAAATTGAATCACGACTGGCTGGGCGTACAGCAATAACATCTCCAATGCCTACTTGGAATGAAGGAATATCCGTCTTTTTGCCATTCACAGCAAAATGACCGTGTCTCACCAGTTGGCGAGCTTGCGCACGGCTATCCGCAAAACCGAGCCGATAGACGACATTATCCAAGCGACTTTCTAACATGGTCAGCAAGGTAGCACCAGTCATACCGGCGCGACGGCTAGCTTCCTGAAAATAGCGACGGAATTGCTTTTCCATCACACCATAAATACGGCGTGCCTTTTGTTTTTCACGCAACTGTGTACCGTAGTCAGACATCTTGCGACGAAAAGTGGCCTTGCGTCCATGATCACCTGGTACAAAATTACGCGTTTCAATTGCACACTTAGGGCTCAAACAACGTTCGCCCTTTAAAAACAGTTTTTGGCCTTCACGCCGGCACAATTTGCAGACAGCTTCTATGTGTCGTGCCATTTTTCCTCCAAAGATTGCACTCGTAAAGCAAAGAATAAGCAGCAAAGCGATTCACGAATCGCCAGCAAATACTTATAATTAGAAAAAGCTTCGAGTGAATAAAACGATCAAACGATAAAATTTCAGAAAACGCCTGACTATACGCGGCGTTTCTTGGGTGGCCGACAACCATTATGGGGCAATGGTGTAATATCTGTAATCGAGCGAACCGTTAACCCGGCTGATTGTATGGAGCGAATCGAACTTTCCCGACCGGGCCCTGGACCCTTGACGAAAATATCTACTTCGCGCATATTAAAATCATTGCGCGCCGTGCTCGCCGCATTCTGGGCAGCCAACTGTCCAGCAAACGGTGTAGACTTTCGGCTTCCTTTGAAACCACTGCTACCACTGCTTGCCCAACATAAGGTATTGCCCGTTACATCTGTAATCGTGATAATCGTATTATTAAAAGAAGCGTGAATATGTATTTGTCCAACTAGTACACTCTTCTTTTCACGTCGCGTTGATGTCCGCCGATCGCGTCTTCTCTGTGGTCGCGCCATACTTGCTCCTTACATTCTTACTTTCACACTCACTCTATGAAACAAATGTCTACCTCATGCAACGCCGTCTGAAGCCACCCATAATTTACACAAGTAAAACAGGGGTTGAATAGCAATATCAATACCGGCGTCTAGCAAACAAAAATATTCTAGTCATGCTGTATTATTGTTAATAAAACCAACCGTGCAGAAAGTATGCTACAGGCGGCTCTTTATGCACCTGCCGCAGCCCTACCAGCAATTCATCAAGAGCAATGATGAGACACAGGCACGCATCAATCTTCCATATATACTCACGAGCCGCACAGAAAGTACCCATTACTCCTGTAAAAAGTGTGCCTTTCTGGCGCTCGTCGGTATACAATCAGATGGACAATTGAGATCTGCCTGTCTTTACTGATTGAATTACTTGCGTGCTGCGCGCTTCTTACCAGCGACTGTCTTTTTGACACCGCGCCGTGTACGCGCATTCGTGCGCGTACGTTGACCACGGGCTGGCAAGTTACGGCGATGGCGCAAACCACGATAGCAGCCAATTTCCATCAGCCGCTTGATATTCATATTAATTTCGCGGCGTAAATCACCTTCCACAATCAGATTGCGGTCAATGTATTCGCGCAGCTTGGCAACTTGGC
This sequence comes from Caldilineaceae bacterium, assembly GCA_034437715.1. Taxonomy (GTDB): domain Bacteria; phylum Chloroflexota; class Anaerolineae; order Caldilineales; family Caldilineaceae; genus JAHBVH01. The sequence continues at coordinate 14,350 of DAOTTR010000316.1, read as the reverse complement.
TTTCATCAAGTTCTCTGACGCGCGTAGAATGATTGATCTCCGTTGCCGTCAAAATATCTTCGCTTGTATGCCGCCCAATGCCATAAATATAAGTTAAGGAGATGACAACACGCTTTTCACGTGGAATGTCAACACCAGCGATACGTGCCATGCAACTATGCTCCTCCCTTTACACGTCTATTTTTACACATTTATAGAGTACGCGTTGGCTCTCCACGCGTTAAGCAACTCTTTTGCTAACGCTTTTTTACTCGTTTTGGTAGGTAGGTTGCTTAACCCTGGCGTTGTTTGTGTTTCGGATTGCTACAGATTACAAACAAAACACCGCGTCGGCGTACCATTTTGCACTTTTCACAACGCTTTTTTACCGAAGGTTGAACTTTCATAATCTACTGCTCCCTCCACAACATTCCATTTTGCGTAACTTGTCAAGTTTAGCACAACCTCATGGTAGTGTCAAAATCTCGGGGCCACTATTTGTGACTGCTATTGTATGTTCAAAGTGAGCAGCCAAGCTACGATCTTTACTAATCACTGTCCAATTATCGCGCAACGTCTGCGTTTCCCAAGTGCCGATTTGTACCATAGGCTCAATGGCGATGACCATGCCTGGCGTCAAAACAATATTGCCATCAGCATCGCCAGCCACGTAATTGAGGACTTGCGGTGCTTCATGCATCTGCCGTCCAACGCCATGCCCCGTGTACTCGCGCACAATGTGCAAATTATAGCCTTCTACATGGTGCTGAATCGCTCGGCTAATATCGACCACGCGTTTGCCGACGACCACCTGCTTAATGCCCGCGTAAAGGCTTTCCTCAGTCACTTTGAGCAGATTGGCAGCGGCGTCGCTGATGGTGCCCACTGGGTAGGTCCATGCACTATCGCCAACAAAGCCGCGGTAGAGCGAACCGACATCAACGCTGATAATATCGCCTTCTTGCAAAATGCGATCTTTCTTGGGGATGCCATGCACCAACTCTTCGTTAATGCTTGCACAAATGTGTGCCGGAAAGCCACGATAACCCAGAAAGACAGCCGACGCGTCATAGCGTTGCAACACAGCCAGCGCGATTTGGTCAAGCTCCCAAGTGCTAACACCAGGCTTAATCGCCTCTTTTAACGCACTATGCACACGCGCGACGATCCGCCCAGCCTCACGCATAATTTGGATTTCGCGCGGGCTCTTGATAACTGGCGGACTCGCGCGCTGTTTCTCTTCTTTTTGCTGGCGTAATAATTTACGCCCAGTCCGTCGAAACATTATCCGTATCCAAGTTAAATAGGCGCTCATCAATCAACAAAATCGAGCGCAATACCCATATACGTGAGCAGCGAAACAACTTTACCTGTCAAAGTAATTTACGCGCCAGATAAGGGTATATTCGAGTGCTACACCGAAGGCTGTAATGCCTTTGCAATCAATGCCTGCAGTTGAAGTTGCACAGCTTCAACTGGTTGAGCGCCATCCAGCTCCACCAACAACGATTTGGCATAATAATAGCCAATTAATGGCGAAGTCTGCTTATAATAGACATACAGACGCGTACGCACTGTTTCTAGCGTATCATCTGAACGCTGATAAAGCTCACCCTGATCTATATCACAGATCCCACTCTCTTTTGGTGGATTAAACGCAATGTGATAAATCGCGCCACATGTGCGACAAACACGTCGCCCTGTAATACGGCGGGTTACATCTTCATCTTCCAGACTGATCAACGGCGTCAATGTTACCCCACCATAGGGTGCAGCAATCGTATCAAAAGCCGTAGCTTGCATTAGATTTCGCGGAAACCCATCTAAAATCGCGCCTTGCACACAATCGGGGTGTTGCAGCCTGTCTTCAACCATTTTGATGGTAACTTCATCAGGCACCAGATTGCCCTGATCCATATAGCTTTTGGCTAACAATCCCAATTCAGTCCGGTTTTTCAAATTATACCGAAAGATATCGCCAGTTGAAATCTGTGGCAGATGAAGCGATTCTTCCAGCAACTTAGCCTGTGTCCCCTTGCCAGCGCCAGGCACCCCTAACAACACCAGGTAAGTGCGTCTTTGCACGACTGCAATTCCTTTCATGCATTCAGCATAGTTAGGGATGGATACGCAGGCTCCATCCCTTATACTGAACAAGTGTTATACTCGCTTAGCGGATAAATCCTTCATAGTTGCGCATCAGCAATTGCGCTTCAATTTGTTTCATCGTGTCTAGCACAACGCCTACAACAATCAGCAGACCAGTGCTACTAATGATGAGCGAATTACTATTGGCCAAGATATCAGCGTTGCCTGTAAACCCACCCACAATCATCCCAATAATATAGGGCATAATGGCAACAAAGCCCAAAAACAACGCCCCAACCAGTGTGATCCGCGATAAAACGCCATTCAGGTAAGATTCAGTGCGTGGCCCTGGACGAATACCCGGAATAAAGCCACCCTGCTTTTGCAATGTCTCTGGCAAATTCTGCTGGCGGAACATAACATCTGTATAGAAATAGGTAAACGCAACAGTAAATAAGAAATAGAGCAACCAATAGAACCAACTGGATGGCCCTAAATAGGTTGTAAGACCAAGCGCAAACGAACCCACCCAACCACCGCTTGTTGTAAAGTAAGTAGCAATCGTGCTAGGCAGAATCAGCAGGCTCTGCGCAAAAATCAGCGGGATCATACCAGCCGTATTGACACGCAGCGGCACATGGGTGCTTTGTCCACCCACCATCATCATCCGATTACCGCGCATAGTACGCACACGCTTGCCATATTGCACAGGAATGCGCCGTTGCCCTTCATGCACCCATACGATCAAGGCAATCGTCAAAACCGTAATGATAACGAACAGCACAAGCAAAATCGGCTGCTGGGACAAAAGGCGAATCTGAAACGGCACAGAGGCAAGAATACCCGCAAAAATGATCAGCGAAATGCCATTGCCAATGCCTTGCTCAGTCAAAAGCTGGCCTAGCCAAACCGCAAACATGGTGCCCGCTGTCATCCCAATAATAATCGTTAATGACGGCAGCAAGTTGTCACCGGTAAAACCCCAATTGGGCAAAACAACCAACCCATTTCCGACCTGTTGTCGGCTCAGCAGCGTCGATTGCGTAATCGCCTGCAAAATTGCCAGCGGAATTGTCAGCCAATAGGTATATTGATTGAGCCGCTGGCGACCCTGATCGCCCTCTTTACTTAGTTCTTCTAGGGCTGGGATAATCGGCGTGAGCAACTGCATGATAATCGATGCAGTAATATATGGATAGACGCCTAACGCCATCACGCCCATCTGTGCCAGCCCACCGCCACTGAAGAAGTTCAGCAGGCTCAGCAACATATTTTGATCATCGCCCCGAAACATTATCTGCAGTGCCTCGCGATTGACAGCAGGCAAAGGGATATTAGCGGCAAATCGATAGAGCACTAATATACCAAATGTCGTTAATAATTTCTGGCGCAGGTCCGGCAAGCGGAATGCATTACGCACTGCTTCTAGCATAGCATTTTTCCTTTAGCATGAGACGCCTATTTGCACGCACGCGAGTAAGACTCCGTATGCAAATTCGGAGAGCTATTTAACCCATACAAGGAGGACGCGGTTAATTTTACTGCGTCCTCCTTGTATGGGTGTGGGAATTGCCCTAGCGTATAGATGAGTAAGCAAGGAAAATCTGCTTACTCATCTATACTGAGCAGCGCCATAAAGTACCATTTTTTATACGCGTAAAAATGGACTTATGTGCTGTTGCAGAGTATATCTATGAACGCGGCAAGTTCCGATTCACGACAATTGGCAAGAGCTCAACCGAACCCCCAGCCGCCTCAATTTTTTGCCGTGCCGTTTCACTAATTCGATGAGCTTTGACGTGGACCGCCTTGGTAATATCACCACGACCCAAGACAACGACTGGGTCAGAGGCCTTGCCTAGCAACCCAACCAAAGACAGGGCAAGCGAATCTACCATGGCACCGTTATCAAAAATCCGTTCCATTGTGTCCAAATTAATGGGTGAATAGAAGATTTTAAAGCGATTATTGAAACCGCGTAATTTGGGCAGACGTTTGACCAACTTTTTCTGACCACCCTCGAACGTAAGGGATACGCCACCACCGGTACGTGAATTTTGCCCTTTGGTGCCACGTGTACTGGTTTTACCTTTACCCGAACCAGTGCCGCGACCTACTCGCTTACGCTTTTGTGTAGAACCCTCTGCGGGACGCAGGTCATGCAATCTCATTATTTTATTCCTTTAAAAACGCACACAGTCGCTACGGTAGCAGATAAGCATTGATTTACGCAACGCTTATAATAACGCCTTTACATCAACCAGATGAGAGACGCTATTAATCATACCGCGCACCGCAGGTGTATCTGTTTGCTCAACAGTTTGATGCAGCTTATGCAGTCCTAATGCCTTGACAGTTGCTTTCTGTCGTTTATTATAGCCAATCGGACTCTTCACTAATGTAATTTGAATTGTCTTAGGCATAATTCTCTTCCTTGTACCAGAAAGGCGCCAGATGAGACGCTTCGACACCGCGATTTTGTGCTTCGCGTCGGAAATCCTGTAGCTCTTGCAAGGCTTTGAAGGTTGCCTGCACCACATTCAAGATATTGTCACTACCAAGCGATTTGCTCAGAATGTCATTCACGCCACAGGCTTCGACCACCGCACGCACGCCACCACCCGCAATAACGCCGGTACCGGGGCTGGCAGGCTTCAATAACACTTTGCCTGCGCCAAAATTCGCTTCCACCGCATGGGGAATGGTCGAATTGAGCAGCGGAATCTGTACCATAGTCTTGCGGGCCTGATCAGATGCTTTGCGAATCGCATCTGGCACATCGCGCGCTTTGCCAATGCCAATCCCAACACGGCCTTTTTGATCGCCAACAACAACCAGGGCGCGAAAAGCAAAGCGGCGGCCACCCTGGACGACTTTGGCAGTACGGGCTAGATTTACCACACGTTCTACAAGCTCTTCACGCTCGTCGCGGTCACGTTCTTTATTGCGTTTCTCTCGCTTTGCCATAATTTCCCCTAGTTTACTCTTACACACTACACCAATTGAAAACTGAAGTTTTCAGCCAGACCCAATTCCAGTTTTCAACTGGCGGGCATTCTATTTTTGCGGTTGTTTTCCAACAGAGCAAAATTAGAAGACGAGACCGCCCTCGCGGCTGCCTTCGGCCAGTGCTTTGATCCGCCCATGATAAGGAAAACCACCCCGATCAAAGACAATCTCTTCAATTCCCTGGGCACGGGCACGTTCCGCAATTGTCTTACCCACAGCCTTGGCTTGATCAACCTTTGAAAGCGCAGCGAGATCGCTACGGACATCGCCCGAAACGGTTGACACAGCACAAATCGTGTGGCCAGCGTCGTCGTTAATTACCTGGGCGTAGATATTTTCGAGACTGCGATAGACATTCAATCGCGGTCTTTCTGCTGTTCCATGTACTTTGCGGCGTACACGCACATGACGCCGTTTGCGCGCCACTGCACGAGAAGCGTGGGCCATATACCACCTCATTATCTTATATTGTATACCGTCGGTTGTCGATAGCGCGTCATTTGCGCAACCGCACCAACAGCCTATAGACGGACAATGTTATTTCTTACCAGTTTTGCCAGCTTTTAGACGGACATACTCACCCGCATAGCGAATCCCTTTACCCTGATAGGGCTCTGGAGGGCGCGTCTTGCGAATGACAGCGGCTAATTCACCAACAGCACATTTATCGATGCCTCTAATCGTAAAGGCACGGCCATCTTTTTCAACATCAAACGAAATATCTGAGCTCGGCGGGGCGAATTCCACAGGATGGCTTTTGCCAACTTGCAGGAAGAGATTATTTCCACGCTTTTCAGCGCGGTAGCCAACACCATGAATCTCCATCCGCCTTGCAAAGCCTTCGGTAACACCGGTTACCATATTGCTCAACAAAGAGCGCGTTAACCCATGGGTTGCTCGATGGTGGCGCAGATCCGTAGGACGATTTACAACAAGAATGCTATCTTCCTGTACAATCGACATGTCTGGGCTAAATTGTCCCGTTAGCGTGCCTTTGGGGCCACTGACCGTAACAACATTATTCTTCTCAAGCTTGACTACAACCTTCGCCGGCACCGGAATCGGTTTGCGTCCAATACGTGACATGCTTAGCCTCCTCTTCCTACCAAACGTTACAAATGATCTCGCCGCCAACTTTAGAACGACGCGCTTTACGGCCAGTCATTAAACCTGACGGTGTAGAGACGATGCTAATGCCGAGGCCACTGCGCACCCAAGGAATATCCTTGTAGCTGGTATATACGCGACGACCTGGCTTACTAATTCGATCAATACCGGTAATCACCGATTTCGCGCGGCCCGTATATTTTAGACCTATGGCCAGCTTGGCCTGCGGCTTTTCGTCGATGACAGAGTAGCCTTGAATAAAGCCCTCTTTTTCTAAAATTTTTGCAATTTCCACCTTGATTTTGGAACTTGGCATCACCACTTGTGTATGGCGCACCAAACACGCATTACGAATGCGTGTGAGCATATCTGCAATCGGATCAGTTACCATTCTTTAGTCCTTTTCTAGCTCTTGCAATCTTCAACCCCACTCTACGGCTATCAAAATAGTCTTCAGTAGCGCAGAATATTGTAGTTAGCGATCAAGCTGGCAAGTTACCAACTCGATTTAACAACACCGGGCAAATTGCCGCGATTAGCCTCACTGCGGAAACAAATACGGCAAAGGCCAAAGCGCCGCATGTAGCCACGCGCACGACCGCATTTCGAACAGCGATTGCGAACACGCACGGTGAATTTCCGATTTTTTTCACGAGCAATCATTGATTTTTTTGCCACGTTATTTCCCTTTTCTCAGAGCATCTTAGTCGACTCGCGCATCCTTCTTTGTAAACCCGGCAATCGCTGCCTCACAAGCTTGGATACGGCCAAAATCTTCTCTTTGCGTTACCGCTTAAACGGCATTCCCATCAATGCAATCAGGCGGCGTGCTTCTTCATCCGTTTGTGCATCGGTCACAATGGTTAGCTCTAGCCCACGCACCTTATCGACTTTATCGTAGTCGATCTCGGGAAAGCCTAACTGTTCGCGCAGACCAATGCTGTAATTGCCGCGACCATCGAAAGAATCCGGGGATACACCCTGAAAGTCACGCTGGCGGGGCAAGACAATGTTGATCAAACGATCCATAAAGTCCCACATACGATGGCTGCGCAAAGTAACCTTGGCACCAATCGACATGCCTTCACGCAACTTGTACGTTGCAATCGATTGCCGAGCTTTCGTGATCACGGGCTTTTGGCCAGTGACAATCCGTAGATCTTCTGTGGCAGCTTCGATAGCTTTGTTGTTCTGTAAAGCTTCGCCTAGACCAATATTAATCGCTACTTTGACAAGTCGCGGCACCTGCATAATATTATCATAGCCAAACTCTTTGAGCATGGCTGGCACAATTTCATTTTGGTACTGCAACTTCATGCGCGGTACATGAGTTGGGTTGGTCCCATTCTCACTCATAATTTTTGCTCCTTGCCCGCAAGCGCCGACGCGTCCGGCACCAGTTCAGGCTCAATATCAACGTAAATTACTTGGCCGTGGGTTTCGCCAGTGGCGCGCCACTGCGTCGATCAATTCGTGTTTTGTCGCCATTGGTCGCAATTTCATAGCCAGCGCGTGTTGGTCGATTTTCTGTGCCCACAAGCATGACATTGCTGATGTGGATCGGCGCCTCACGCTCGATACGTCCGGTTTGTGTGTTCACACGTCCGGTGGGACGTTGGTGTTTCACAACAATTTTGGCCCCGGCGACAATCACATAGACGCGTTCTGCATCATACGAGCCATCCTTGTTTTTCTTGCGGATGACGCGCTGCACTTCGCCGCGATGTCCCTTGTCATTTCCAGCGATCACTTCAACCGTGTCGCCTTTGCATATTTTCAACTTCATGCGAACAGCTCCTCTATTCAAGTAGTGTGTAGGCCATGCATTGGCAACTGCTGCGGTCATCACGCGGGTCTCTCACCTGCAACCGAGACCGGCCACTTCATGCACGCTACGGCTACTAAAGTACCTCAGGTGCTAGTGAAACGATCTTCATGTAGCCACCTTCACGCAATTCACGTGCAACTGGCCCAAAGATACGTGTCCCACGTGGATTCCGTGCATCATCAATGATAACAGCAGCATTCTCATCGAACCGAATGTAGCTGCCATCAGCGCGACGCGTGGCGCGTGTCGTACGCACAACTACGGCACGTACAACATCACCCTTCTTGACGCTTCCCGTTGGGCTGGCGCTTTTTACGCTGGCGACGATAATATCCCCGATCGAAGCATACCGTCTTGTGCTACCGCCCCGGACTCGAATGGTCAGTAATTCTTTAGCGCCAGTATTATCAGCAACTTTCAGCCGACTTTCTTGCTGGATCATAGCCTATTCCCCTAAACAATATCTGCTCGCTCAAGAATTACTTCCACGAAAAATTTCTTATCCTTGCTAATCGGGCGGCACTCGCGAATGCGAACTCGATCGCCCATCTTAGCATCATTATCTTCGTTGTGCGCCTTAAATTTTTTGTTGGTTTTGATTACCTTCCCATAGAGGGGATGGCGCGTCACCCGGACAATTGACACCACAACTGTTTTTTCCATTTTGTCGCTGGTTACTGTGCCGACAAAAGCTTTACGTCGTTCTCGCATAGATTGTACCCTTCAAATCAGGTGTGATCGTTCACAATGGTTGCCATCTAAACAAGCCCAATGCCAAATTAAGAGCAAACCATCGGGTATATCACAACTAGCTATCGTTGCTAGATACTTGCCAACTCGCGTTCACGCAGAATCGTCTTGATGCGAGCGATATCTTTGCGCACTAGCCGGGTCCGTGACGAGTTCGTCAATTTCCCAGTAGCCTTCTGAAAGCGCAGGTTAAATAATTCTTGGTAAGATTCATCCAACTTTGTCGCTAATTCTGCGTTTGCCAACCCTTTTAATTCACTGCCCGTCATACAACCTCCTAAGCGCCGAATTCTTCGCGTTTAATAAACTGCGTGCGCACCGGTAACTTCTGGGCGGCAAGACGCAACGCTTCGCGGGCCAGGTCTTCACGCACACCCGCCATTTCGAACAAAACACGTCCTGGACGCACAGGTGCAACCCAGTGATCTACACTACCCTTACCAGAACCCATGCGTGTTTCTGCCGCACGCTTGGTAATTGGCTTATCTGGGAAAATGCGAATCCAAACTTTACCACCACGGCGAATATAGCGCACAATGGCACGACGGGCTGCTTCAATCTGACGACTGGTGAGCATATCGCGGTCGGTTGCTTGGAGCGCAAATGAGCCAAAGGTGATCTGGTTGCCGCGCTGAGCCAAGCCCTTCAGGCGACCGCGCTGCAGCTTGCGATATTTAACACGTTTTGGCATTAACATAATCGTATCTCCATGTACTGATCCTCATCCCACGGTATGCGCTGCAAGTAGCCAAAGCAACTACAAACACATGCGTCAGACGAGTCTACTGTGTTGTTTCAACAGACAGATGAGCGTGATACTCTTCGCCAGGCAAAACTTCACCTAGGTAAATCCAAACTTTGATGCCGATCACGCCGAAAGTCGTATTGGCTTCCGCTGTCCCGTAATCAATATCGGCGCGCAGGGTATGGCGTGGAATTTGTCCCTCGCGTACCGTATCGACACGCCCCATGTCACTGCCGCCTAGGCGACCCGAAACCGTGATCATCACGCCTTTACCGCCAGCCTTCATCGTCTTTTGGATCGACTGCTTCATCGCGCGCTTCCAACTGATGCGACGTTCCAACTGTTCGGCAATACTTTCTGCCACCAAGAAGGAATCAAGCTCGGGCTTGGTAATCTCACGGACATCAATTTTTACTTTTTTCTGTGTCATGTCCTGCAACTTCGTGCGCAGAACATTCACACTCGCGCCTTTGCGTCCGATAATCACGCCCGGACGCGCGGTGTCAATGATCACATGCACTTGGTTGGGCTGACGTTCAATTTCAATGTTGCTGATCCCGGCCTTGGGCAAATCGATCTGCACTGTCTTGCGAATTTCCCGATCTTCAGCCAACTGATCTGTATACTTTCGACCTGTAGCAAACCAGCGGCTTTTGTGATCCTTGATAATGCCCAGGCGGAACCCAATGGGATGTACTTTGCGACCCAAATCTATCCTCCTCTGCTATTTAGCAATACGGTCTTCTAAGACAACGGTGATATGTGCAGAACGGCGCAGCCAGGGTTTAAACCGGCCGCGAGCGCCAAAACGACGCCATTTGCGGATAGGAGCCCCGTCTGCAAAAATTTGTGCCACATACATATCTTCAGAATCTAATCCAAAATTCTCGGTCGCATTGGCCAGCGCGCTCTTAATCGTCTTCGCCACTAATTTTGCTGACTTCTGTGGCATAAAAGCAAGAAGAGTCAATGCCTCTTGCGCGTGGCGACCACGCATTTCATCAAGCACCCAACGTGTCTTTTGTGGGCTAACTCCTGTAAACTTTGTAACTGCTCGCACTTCCATGATGGCTCTCCAATCTATCACTAGTTCAAATCGTCAGCTCGTCTGTATAAAGTATCTGTTTGCGCTTACGCCAACAGATGCTCGCCGCTGATGAGCAAAAAATTTAACGTCGAGCCTTCGTGGCTTTTTCAGACCGTACATGGCCACGAAAGAAGCGCGTTGGCGCAAACTCACCAAGCTTATGGCCTACCATATTCTCGCTAACATACACGGGAACATGGCGGCGTCCATCGTGTACCGCAATGGTATGACCTACAAATTGGGGAAATACCGTAGAGGCACGTGACCAAGTTTTGATCACCTTGCGCTCGCCTTTGCGGTTCATTTCCTCAACTCTTTTCAATAGTTTCGGTTGGACAAATGGTCCCTTTTTTAGTGATCGTGACATATCATTCTCCTGATCCAGCCACACCGAACATTAGACTTTACCACCGCCACGCCGGCGGACGATAAATTTGTTCGTGTCTTTATTGCGTCTCGTCTTCTTACCCAACGCCGGTTTACCCCAAGGTGTTTTGGGTGCTTTCATACCAATTGGCGAGCGACCTTCACCACCACCATGCGGATGTGAAGAAGGATCCATGGCAATGCCACGCACACCAGGACGAATCCCTAACCAACGCTTACGTCCAGCCTTACCCAGGTTTTGGTTCGCATGATCCGAATTCGACACAGTACCGATGGTGGCCAAACAATTTACATCAATATAACGCACTTCACCACTAGGCAAACGGACTTGCGCCATTGTGCCTTCCTTGGCGAGCAACTGCGCAGAATTGCCCGCGCTGCGCACCAACTGACCACCACGGCCTGGATAAAGTTCAATATTGTGAATGACTGTACCCAACGGAATGTTGCGAATCGCAAGTGCATTCCCCGGACGAATTTCCGCCTTGGGGCCTGACATTATACTGTCACCAACGCCTAGCTCAGCCGGGGCCAGGATATAACGGCGTTCGCCATCTTGATAGACGACGAGCGCAATACGGGCTGAACGGTTCGGATCATATTCAACTGATTCAACACGCCCAGGCACATTCCACTTGTCACGGCGGAAGTCGATAATACGGTAACGCCGCTTGTGACCACCACCTTGATGCCGCATTGTTACGACACCGCGGTTATTACGGCCACCTTTGTTGCGCAGCGGAGCCAACAATGAGCGTTCCGGTTTGGAGCGAGTAATCTCGTCAAAAGCCGAAACAGTCATATTGCGGCGTCCGGCGGAAGTTGGTCGATAAATCTTAATAGCCATGATACGCTCCTTCGCCTACACGCCCTCAAACAATTGAATGTTGTTGCCCGGCGCTAATGTCACGATTGCTTTCTTCCACTTTGTTCTGCGAATCGAGACACGACGGCCACGACGTGCAGTTTTGACTGGCATTACGAGAATGTGTACTTCTTTGACTTCGACATCAAAGGCATTCTGGACAGCATCTTTTACCAAAAATTTATTCGCACGCATATCTACTTCAAAAACATATTTGTTTCGGAAGTCTACGTTGTCCACACTTTTCTCTGTAACAATAGGGCGCTTAAGTACTTCATAAATATGCATGATTAAGCTTCCGTTCCCTTTGGCGCGCTACCAGTGTCCTCAAACCCTTCAATTTCCGCCTCTTCTGCGACATAATCTTCTGCGACATAATTGGCAGGCGTAAGCCAAAGTTCAATATGTTCAAGCGCATCCTTGGACAGCAGCACTTTGTCATAGCCCAACAGATCGCGAATATTAATATACCCGCTCAAAATTGTCTTGACATTCGGTAAATTGCTGGCGCTACGGATGACAGCGGTGCTCTTCTCTTGCATGACCATCAGAATCGAGTCATTGGGCACGCCGAGCGCACGTAAAGCTTGAACCATGTTTTTAGTTTTAGGCGCATCAAACGCATACGCGTCAACTACAACAATTTGGTCTGCGGCAGCCTTGGCACTCAACGCACTACGCAAGGCAGCAGCATTCATCTTCTTGGGCAAATGCTTAATATATTTGCGCGGGCGTGGACCAAAAACAGTACCACCACCAACCCAGTTTGGCGCGCGAGTTGAACCCTGCCGCGCACGCCCCGTGCCTTTTTGGCGGAAGGGCTTGCGACCACCGCCGGCAACTTCGCCACGTGTCTTTGTACTGTGTGTGCCCAAACGGGCATTCGACAGTTGTCGAATTAATGCTTGATGCATTAAAACGGTGTTAATTGGGCTGGCAAAAACGGCGTCGCTCAATTCAACTTCGCCTACTTGCTCCCCTGTTATACTTTTGAGCGGTAGTAACATTGTTGCTCTCCTTATCTGGTACAGCCTTCCCGAAACGCCACCTACAGCTCATGGTAGGCAACATTGTGTGTTGTCGAGAAAGCCAACCTCTTTCTCTTGGTCTATACAACCTGGCTTATGACCCATGAAGTATACCTTGTTAAAATATGCTTCATCATGAACCGTGCTCAGCACAGGCTAAGTCTTGGACACCTTTTTAACAGCATCACTGATAAGCACAAGACCCGTACGCGGGCCAGGAACCGCACCTCTGATCGCGATCAGATTGCGCTCCGGATCAACCAAAGCAATTTTCAAATTTTGAACCGTGACACGCTGGTTACCCATCTGACCAGGTGCTCGCGTTCCAGGGAAAGTGTGACCAGGAGTTGTACCGGCGCCGCGCGAACCAGTTGCACGGTGACGGTCAGATTGGCCATGTGTTTTCGGCCCACCAGCAAAGCCATGACGCTTTACGGCGCCCGCAAAACCGCGACCTTTGGAGATGCCGACAACGTCGACAATATCGCCCTCTTGAAAAATGTCAGCTTTCACGACATCACCCAAGGTATAGGCAGGAGGTTGAGTAGAACGGACTTCGCGGATCTGACGCAAAAATGGCACATTTGCCTTTTGCAAATGACCTTTTTCACCCTTTGTCAATTTACGTTCTAATACTTCATCGAAAGCAATTTGAACTGCATTATAGCCATCAGTTTCAATTGTCTTGACTTGTGTAATATAACAAGGGCCTGCTTCAATAATGGTAACAGGTACGACATTTCCCTTTTCATCAAAGAGTTGGGTCATGCCGACCTTCTTGCCTAAAATTCCTCGCATTTTTCCCCCTGGGACTGCCAATGGTTGAACCATATTGCTCAACCCTTTCATCATCCCGCTATGTGTTGCTGACCAGTGTTCAGTTGTTATGTAAACTTTAATTTAGATAGACGACTGGATATCATTTCTACCCTTTACAAAAAAACACGGCCACAATAAAACTGACAAACAAGCTTTAGAGCTTGATCTCAATATCAACACCAGCGGGTAAATTTAAACGTGTTAAATTCTCAATTGTCTTATTGCCCGGATCAACCACATCAATTAATCGTTTGTGTGTTCTAATTTCAAATTGTTCTCGGCTATCCTTATCAATAAAGGTTGAGCGCATAACCGTAAACTTCTCTTTACGCGTCGGCAGCGGTACTGGACCTACGACCTGGGCCCCCGTCTGCTCGGCCGCGCTGACAATTTGGCGGACCGAGAGATCAAGGACACGATGATCGTAAGCTTTTAGTTTAATCCGAATTCGTTGTTTCGCCATTGCATTATCCTTTTTTTCGCATAGAGAGCAGGAAGGTAAGCTACAGAAAGATTTCCGCTGCTTACCTTCCCACTACTTACTTCAAGATTTCAGTAATAACGCCAGCGCCGACGGTGCGGCCACCTTCGCGAATGGCGAAGCGGCTACCGGTTTCCAACGCAATCGGCGAAATCAAGGTGACGCGCATGTTGATGT
>DAOTTR010000315.1:0-32364 GCA_034437715.1 Caldilineaceae bacterium | reverse complement strand
CTGCGCCTGACCGATTGCCGCGCCTTTACAGCAGACTATGGTGGGTTGCCCGCCCTCGACCAGGTGGATTGGCAACGCGATGTGGTCTTTACCTGGAATGGCACGACCTCTGGCGTGCGCGTGCCGAATGGCGACTGGATCGCAGCCGATCGCACCGGCCTTGCCATCTGCGACGCGACATCAGCCGTTTTTGCCATGGAAATTCCCTGGGACAAACTTGATGTGGTCACCTGGTCGTGGCAGAAGGTGTTGGGCGGCGAAGGGGCCCATGGTATGTTGGTGCTCAGCCCGCGCGCTGTGGCACGGCTGGAAAGTTACAAGCCAAGCTGGCCAATGCCCAAAATTTTTCAGATGACCAAGGGCGGCAAGGTTGACCTCAGCATCTTTGAAGGCTCTACCATCAACACGCCCTCGATGCTCTGTGTGGAAGACGCGCTGGATGGCTTGAAGTGGTCGGCAGAGATTGGCGGTCTGCCTGCATTATTAGCACGCTCACAGGCCAATTTGGATGCAATTGCCAGTTGGGTGGCGCGTACCCCTTGGGTAGATTTTCTGGCGGAAAGTCCGGCGATTCGTTCCAATACCTCGATCTGTCTAAAAATTATCGATCCTGCCTATATGGCCTTGTCCGAGAACGAACAAGCCGCCAAAGCCAAAAAGATCGCCGATTTGCTCGACAAAGAAGGCGTTGCCTATGATATCGCCTCCTATCGCGATGCCCCGCCTGGCTTGCGCATCTGGGGCGGCGCGACGGTGGAGACCAGTGATCTAGAAGCGCTGTTGCCTTGGCTAGATTGGGCCTACGCGCAAGTGATGTGAGGGACGAACCATGACTGACACACCAACAACCTACACCGACGAATGGCTGCTTGACACGCCGATTATGCGTGACTTTATTGACGCCGTCAACGCGATTCGCACCACTGCCGCCGATCCAGGGCAGGCAGTGGCCGCGATCCGACCGCATTTTGCCAAATTGCTGCATGATCCAACTTGGTTGCCCCAAAAATTTCAGGAGCCAGCCGCTGGCGAAAGTGGTATGGGGAGCAAGATCGGCATGTGGCTACTCTATCGCGCCGGCGATGGGAGTCTGGCCTTCTCGGTTTTAGTGCTGCCGCCGGGCATGCAAACCCCCGTGCATGATCATCTGGCGTGGGGATTGGTGGGCCTCTATAAGGGTGAACAGGCGGAAGAGGTCTTTGGCCGCCATGATCACGGTGAGCAAGAGGGTCATGCAGCATTGGCGGTCACCGAGCGCAATCTGCTCAAGCCGGGCGATTTCTATGCGTTATTGCCCGAAAATGATATTCATCGCGTGCAGACAACGTCGGACATTACCTCGGTTTCGCTGCATTTGCTGGGCAATGATAATGGCTGTATATGGCGGCATCGCTTTGATCCAGAAGCGCAACAGGTCGCACCCTTTAAATCGGGCTGGTTGAATGTCGAATGTCGGGAGTATATAGTGTAGCAAGTCCGGTTGTTTCTCTAAGGACAGTAGAAAGAAATAAGTATGCAGTAGGGGCGGCTTGCCGCCGCCCGTTCGCAGCGAGCCAAACGCGGGGCGGCTGCGCGGCCGCCCGTTCGCATGATTTTGTTTGGCAAGCGCTGGATACTTATTTCTTTGAAATGGCCTAAAAAGTTGTTTGAAAAGGAGCTTAAGACAAGCAACGAAGCATAGAACGAATCACTTTCCAAACAACTTCTGGCAAATCTTTTCGGAGGGAACAATGATCTATATCAGTTCGCTCCTTGCGGCGATGAGTGATGGGCAACGGCAGGCATACTATTTAGATTGTGCCAAAGTTGCGCTTGCGGATTATGATCTGGGCACCCTCTCCATTCACTATATCCAGCACAATGCGGGTATCGTCTACCGCCTGGAAGATATCCATAGTGAGGCGCGCTTTCTGTTGAAAATCCACGAAAATGCGGGTGATGGTTTGGTGGACACGCCAGTGCAATTGACTGCACAAATGGCGTGGCTTCAAGCGTTGACAGAAGATGGACGGGTGATTGTCCTATCGCCAATCGTCAGGGAAAATTCGTCACCCAAGTGCAATTAGCTGGGCTGGATCATTTATCTTCGATTTGTGTTCAGCGTTGGATCACCGCCCAACATGTGGACAATTGGGACGAGCACCATGCACGGGCAGTCGGTGTGCTTCTGGCATCCTTACACTCGATTAGTGAAGAATGGTCAGGCAGTGAGAATAAGGAATTCGGCAGCTATGCAGATCGCTATCTGGTCGAAGCCGTGGATAGTTTGGCGGTCACTGTCGATCTCGGCTTGATCAACACAGAACAATACGACCTCATTTGCAGAGGGAGTGAGCGTATCTTAGCCATGCTGGCGTATACAGAACGGGCGAAGGCGACCTTTGGATTAATTCACGGTGATCTGCATCAGGGAAATGTGTTGTTCGATGGCATGAAAGCATTGGTACTCGATTATGGCACATTTCGTTCCTTTTTTCTCTACGATCTGGGCGTGTCGCTCTACCATACCACCTTTGACACAGTCGCGATCCGCAATGCTCTGGTGGTGGGTTATGACTCGGTTCGGCCCTTGACAAAGGCCGAACACGCTTCACCGGAAGCGTTTACGATCATGGCCGCCCTCTTCAATCTTGCCTTCCAAGTCACATTGAAAGAGCATCGTCTGTCACTGATCAACCGTCGGAACATGCGCCAATTTGTCGAAAAGCTCTGCCGACCCTTCGTCACAGACGAACCTTTCCTCTTTGATGGTCGCCCATTAACCATGCCAGACCCTTCTGAGGCCGCTTAACAGCCTTTTCAAACAACTTTTAAGCACTGTACTAAATAAACGATATTTTAACGAACGGAGGATATGCTGGCTATATCCTCGTTTTGTTATGGATAACTTGGCCCCAATTGGGGCGAGGGGGGCGAAAATTCAGTAGATTTTCCTGATTTACAATAGATTTTTCTGATCTACAATAGATAGCGTGACTTATTTGGTGAAAGATCGTCATACCTGATAGTCAGCGGAACCGAGCGAAGATAAGTAACGCAATAGTGTATAATAGACATTTTGTTACATTTGAAATTCATTGATTGCGCGATACTGTGTTGTATGCCAAGTCATACAGTGTTGCTAATAGACAAACTATTTAAAAGTGGCACAAATTTGGGCCGCTTAACACGGATGTGATTGTGCCACTTTTAAGGGTTTTATCTATAAAAAGACCTGCGTATAGATGTAAAGATTGGATGCCAACTATGCTGCCATTGCGGAAACGCATTTTGCAAATTTTGTTCGCGATTATGCTGGTTTCCACGGCGACGAGCTGGATATCGCCGCCCCTACTGGCCGAAGCCAAGGCGCAAGCGGCGCGGCATAGTGACTTGTCGGATTTTCTTGCCATGCTCGCCAGCCAAGGCGTGGCTATCGAGTGGCAAGCGAATGGCACCAGTGTCGATTGGCGCTTTGCGCTCTATCGCAGCCAGAACTGTCAATTTGACGGCGCAGAGGAAGTCTCCGCACCGGTTTTTTCCTCGATCAACGATGAAAAGCAGGTCGTCCATTATAGCCTCACCGATGTGGAAGATGCGGCGATTGCCACTTGTGGGTACTGGTTGGTGGCGACTGAACTTGACGGCGGTGAACAACACTTTGGCCCCTATCAAGTGCAGGGGCGCAGCACGGTTTATCTGCCGTTGGCGGCGCGCTAACGGGCACTGCCATTAAGTTAAGGATTTTCGTAGGTGCGGTAAGAAACCGCACCTACCCGCTGGTCAATTCGCTTAACTTAATGGCAGTGGGGGTAGGGAGGGGTAAATCGTTGCGTTGATTCATCAATGGTTGGTTGAGCTGAATCATAGACGCGCCCCGCTTCGACAAATTCCTTCACCTTGGACGCGCGTTCGCGTTGCGGCAGTTTACAAAAGGTCTCGCCGACCAAGATTGCATCGCAGCCCATTTCGGCCATGCGCTTGACATCCGCTTCGTTACGGATACCACTTTCGCCCACTACCACTTTGCCCGCAGGAATCAGCGCGCGCAAGCGGCCTGTATTTTCAATATCCACAGCAAAGGTCTTTAGATTGCGATTGTTAACGCCAATCACATGGGCGTCCAGCGCCAGGGCGCGTGCCAATTCGGCCTCATCATGCACTTCAACCAGCGCTTGCAAGCCCAGCTTATAGGTGAGTTCATACAACTTGCGCAATTCGCTGTCGCTGAGGACACCCACAATCAACAAAATGGCATCGGCGCCAGCCATGCGTGCTTCGTAGATCTGATATTCATGGTAGACAAAATCTTTGCGCAATACGGGTACTGGTTTGCCAAGCTCGCGCAGTCGTTCTTTGATCGCGGTGAGATATTCCAACTTGCCCTGAAAAAAGCGGATGTCGGTCAGGCAGGAGATGGCCGCCGCGCCATTGCGCGCATACGTTTCTCCAATTAAGTCGGGCTCCCAATCCTTGGCAATCAACCCTTTGGACGGGCTGGCCCGTTTCACTTCGGCGATCAGGCTGGCGCCGGGTTGGGCGGTCAAGGCCCTGGCAAAATCAATTGCAGGCGGAGCTAGGCGCGCAAACGCTTTTACTTCGGCCAGGGAGACCTCGGCCATGTTGGCGGGCACCTCTTCACGCTTCCACGCCATGATCTGGTCGAGCACTTCACCTTTGTGCTTGGCAATATCGAGTTTTGAATGTTTCATCGGATTTACTCTTTGCTGAAACTTTGTGTTTTGGTCACAAACGCATCTAAGATTCGTAGCGCGGCCCCACTGTCAATACTTTCTCTCGCTTCTTGCAGGCCAGCCGCCCAGTCGCCACATTCGGTGCTGAGCCCAGCCGCCGCATTGAGCAACACTGCGTCGCGCTTGGGGCCACGGATTTCGCCACTCAGAATGCCGCGCGTGATCACCGCATTCTCCGCCGGGTCACCGCCGCGCAGCTCGGCAATCGTCGCCAGGGGCAAGCCGAGTTCGGTGGGGTCCAGATCAAAAGTTTTGACCGTGCCTTGGTGCCAGTGACTCACACGGTTGACACCGGTAACGCTTAATTCATCCAAACCATCGGCACCATGCACCACAAACGCGGCACGCGCGCCCATTTGCCCCAACACCTGCGCCATCGGTTCGGTCAGCGCTGGCGCATAGACCCCCACATGCAGATTGGTCGCATTGGCTGGATTGGTCAACGGCCCCAAAATATTGAATATCGTGCGCGCCGACAGCTCGCGGCGCGGGCCAATCGCGAATTTCATGGCGGGGTGGTAGGCCGCCGCAAAGAGAAAGGTAAAGCCGATCTCTTCAATACATTCAGCCGACTGTTCAGCCGTCAACTGAATGTTGGCACCCAAGGCCATCAACACATCGGCGGCACCGCTGCGGCTGCTCACCGAACGATTGCCATGCTTAGCCACTTTGACGCCATGCCCCGCCACGACAAACGCCGCCGTGGTGCTAATATTAAAGGTGTGTGAGACATCGCCGCCGGTGCCTACCACATCGACTAACATGCTGTCACCGATGTTGGGGCGCACCTGTAAGGCGCTACGCTTCATCGCACTGGCACAGCCGGTGATCTCTTCGATGGTCTCACCCTTCATGCGCAAGGCCGCGAGAAAGGCGCCAATTTGGGCCGGCGTGGCTTCGCCATGCATAATCTCGGTCATCGCCGCGTCGGCCTGCTCGGCAGTGAGATGTTGACGATCAAAGAGCCGATGGATCGATTGCTGAATTGCACTTTGTGACATGGTTCCCTCGTTTCCAATGCGGGGACCACTGGGTTCCCCGGCTTGCAAAATAGCCGACTAGCTGTCGGTTGATTGATTCAAAACGATATTAAATAGTTCATGAATGCTTTGCTCAAGGGATGCGGGCACCACCTGTAATGCCGCCGCGGCTTGCTGAAAGGCGGCCACAAGCGTTGCGGCTAGAAATTGCTGACTCTCTTGGAGCAACGGCAGATCGGCGGCGGTATGTTGACGCAGACCATGCAACAGATAACAGACGGCTTGAAAAGGCAATAGGCGTTGATAGACTGCAATCCGCTGCGCCAAGCCCGGTTGATCCACGCTGGACAGATAGTGTTCTAGCCAGTCTGCTTGACTGGCCGCCGTCCATAACAGCTGGCTCGCCCCCAAAAAAGAGGCGATCTCATAGGCCGGATCGCCCAGGCCAAACATTTCCCAATCCAGCAGAACCGCCGTGCCAAAGCTGTCGATCACATTTTCCAATGTGAGATCGCCATGCACCGGCGTGGGCGGCGCGCCTTGCCACAGGGGTAGCGCGGCGGCAACCAAAGTCTTGGCATTGGCGGTCATCGCCGTAAAATGCGGCGGCAACGTTGTCGCCCCTTGTGCCAACAGCCAAGTATGGAGTGATCCCAGCCCACCATCCAATACGCGCCACCAATAATCCAGGTTGAGCGGATGAGGACAGAAACGGCGCACCTCCGCGGTGTCGCCATTGTGTACTTGCGCCATAGTCTGGGCCAACGCCGCCATCCCGGCCCCATTCGCGGTCTGCAATGTGTCTCCCGGTAGCCACGCATAGACCAATACCTGGCGTGACAGCCCGGTTGGGTAGCGATCGAACCAGAGCGGGCGCGGGGCCAAGCCGCGTGGACTAAACAATTGTTGCCCATCAAACTGCCGCCGACCGCGCGCTTGTCCGGCATCCAGGTAAAGCTTCACTACCGCCGCTTGCCCCGCACATTCGACGCGCCAGAGTAAGTTGTTGCTGCCTTCCCAGTGGGTCACCATGCTAACCGGGCGCTGAAGAAAGTTACTAGTCGGCGCCGTCGTCAGATAGGCGTGAAGATTGGCAGTTAGCTCATCCATAAGGTTCGTGGCTCATGTAAATATACTGTAAATAAGACTTACGCGCTTGGGTAGACCTGTAGGGTCTTAGGCCATTGCAAAGAATAAAGTATCCAGTAGGGGCGGCTTGCAGCCGCCCGTTCGCAGCGAGCCAAACGCGGGGCGGCTGCAAGCCGCCCCTACGCATGATTTTGTTGGGCAAGCGCTGGATCCTTATTTCTTTGAAAGCCCCTTAGGGTCGTCTTAGACCTGGCTGATCCGGCGCGTACCCCGGTCGTTCTGCCAGCAGCGCCTGTTCTGGTCTCTCAGCGGAGGCTGGTCCACGCGCAACGGTACTCGATACATTGCGCTCTACGACATACGAAGGCAGAATTACTGCCGCGGGATCAAGATAGGGCAATGGATCAACGTAGCCGCCCCAGCCATCCGTTCGGCTATAGGGGTTGATCCGAATGGCAAAATGCAGGTGTGGCCCCGACGAAAATCCAGTATTACCACTGGTACCAAGCACCGCGCCCGGTGACACGGGTTGCCCAGGCACAACTGTGATATTGTTCAGATGACCATAGACCGCTTCGCCCCAGCTATGATTCACTTTCACGTAACGGCCAAAGCCCGTT
The DNA here is from genome assembly GCA_034437715.1 of Caldilineaceae bacterium. Lineage (GTDB taxonomy): Bacteria > Chloroflexota > Anaerolineae > Caldilineales > Caldilineaceae > JAHBVH01. Next base: position 24,942 of record DAOTTR010000315.1, on the reverse strand, counting down.
GGGTCATTCCATACGGCTTCGGCCACAACCCCATTATCGATGGCGGTGATCGGTGTATCCATGGGTGTCAGAAAGTCGATGCCATTATGGCCGCGCAGGGGGACATTGTCATAGCTGATGGTGGAATAGATTTGCGGATTTTCCCCCCACAGTTGCGAGATGCCAAAGTTGCCCACAAAAGGCAAGGCCAGATAGTGCTTGCTAACTTTATCCGGAATCTGGGTGCCCGCCAATTTGGCCGGGCGCACGATCAAAGCAACGCTATTCGCGGCTTCAGCCGTCCAGCCGATGGTCTCTTGACCACTCGACATAATACCACCCACGCGCCACCAAAGGAGGCTATCCACCGTTTGTGGCCCACGAATTAAAGTGAGCGTGGCCTTTGCCGCAAAGTCACCCGACACGTCATTATCGGGTTTATTCAAATGACCGGGCGTACGCCGCACACGCACGCTAGAGGACGCCTGCACCAGATCCCCAACCGCCAAGGCACTAGAAACAATCGGCGGACTACTACCAGCCAGTTGTAGCAATGGGATCCCGCCGGGCGCGGTCTCTGCCATCCAACCGGTGACCGCCAAGCCTTGGGCATTCGTCGTATTCAGTTGCCACCAAGTGAGCGCATCCACCGTACGCGGCCCGGCGATGATCTGGCCTTCCTTTCCCTGCGCAATATCGGCTACCACATCAGTCGGCGCTTTGCCCACATGCCCTGGCGTTTGGCGTAGGCGAGCAAAGCTCACAACGGTGACGCGATCCCCGGTTTTAAATTTACCCGTCGTAGGCGGGGGTACCGGTCCCCCAATCGGTCCCGCTGTTGTATTCAGCACCAGCAACGCTTCGCCAGCCGCTGAGCGTTCGGCCATCCAGCCTTCTTGGCCGCCGCTATTAATCCGGATTTGCCACCAAGTCAACCCATCGACCGCGCGTGGCCCACCGATGATTGTCAGCATAGTATTGGCTGGCACATCAGCGATCACATCCCCATTGGGCTTGCCAACAGTACCCGGCGAAAGGCGCATCCGCACAACAGTGGTTGTCTGCACACTGTTGCCAATTTGAAATGTACCTGCCACTTCGCCTCCAGGCTGATTACTCGCACCACCCTGTGCAACCACCAACAATTCCGCGCCAGCGGGCGATGTACGGGCAACCCACCCTGTGATTGCCGATTGGTCGGCCGAGGTGAAGCGAACCTGCCACCAAGTTAGATTATCCACCTGTTGTTGGACCGCGTTGACAATGGTCAACCGGGTGTCGGCTGGAACTTGGATCAAAATATCGCTGGCGCTTTTGCCCACATGCCCCGGCGTTTGCCGCAGATTGACAATCGTTGTGGTCGCGATGGTGCTATTGAGCGGGAAATCCTCTACCGTGGGCAAGGCAGAAGGCCAACGGTACTCCTGTTGCAACGCCGTCTTGAAATCTTCAACGACGCCGCCTTTGCCCTCAATCACCCAGCGATCGATCAAGGGCCAGCGATAGAGCACCAAGGCACGAATCTTTTGCGTATTCGGTTGGCGATTCCACCAATCAATTTCGCCATAGGCGCGTTGTATCCAAGTTGTATTCTGATCCAGCCAGGGCACATCTTGATTTGTCTCGGTAATATAGACCGGCAAGCCGCGCATAGTTGCGGGAATCACATTCATAAAGTCCATATAGGCGCGAAACTCAAAACGCCGGTCGGTAAAGGGTGGGTTCATCTTGGCGTCGCTGGTGATCAAATTCGCATCGGCCTGGTGAGTATAGGTGTGTAAGGTAATGCCATCCAAACCCGTCGGCCCCAGCAGCGTCAAAATATCTTGGAAATATTGTACCCAATCCCCGCGCGCATTGCCGGGGTAGACTGTTTGATCGTTCCAAGGCGCAACCGCGCCGATCAACACTTGATCCGCGGCATGACCAGCTACGCGCCGAATTGCGTCACGGCAAAGTTTATAACACTGGGCATAGAGCGCCGGTGTAATGATTTCACCGGTGGCCACGGCAGTACGACTGGCCGGGGCCGATGGGTGAATGGCACTAAACCGATCGGGCAAACTGCGCAGCAGCGGATCATTTTGTGGGGCTTGCATCACGCTGGCAGGGAGGGATGCCGCAGCCGGTGTTGGCGTTGGTGTCGATGTTGGTGTGGGGATAGGGGACTGACTACCTGCATCATCGCGCGTGCTCGGCGGCAAAAGCGACTGCAAAAAACGGCGCATCTGGTCAAAAATACTGCCCGGCGCGGTACGGTTGGGGTCTGTACTACTAGGAATAGCGGAGGGTGCAGGCTGGCTTTGCGGGGCAGCCGAACGCCCGGCGGCGGGCGGGCGTTCGATCCAATAATTCATCTCGTTGCCGATGATCCAGATCTTGCAGCCACGGCTATTGGCTACAAAATTGGCACAGCGTTGCGCAAAATTGGCATAGTCACGGCTGTTGGGGATGGTGCCACTTGGGTGGTAGCCATTATTCAGCCGGACGATCACGCCCAGGCCACGGTCGCTATACGAACGATAATCGCGCCCATCTTGTACAGCCGGATCATGTCCGATCCCTTCCGTAAAGACGATCCAGCCGGATCGGCCAGCATCCAACATATGGCGTTCGCCGCCAGGTTCATGGATGCCAAAAATGTAATCAGATTCAAAGGGTTGCGCCATGATTCACTCCTTTACGGCTATACGGATCTGCACAGCTTGTGCTTGTACAGATCCGTGACTAGGTCGGAGGCTCTGGCTATAAAGTCGACAATAGTAGAGCCAAGTTTAGGTAAAAAGCTTCATGCCTTTGGTGAGTACAAGCTTAGAACTTTAGGACAGTAGAAAGAATAAAGTATCCAGGGGCGGCTTGCAGCCGCCCGTTCGCAGCGAGCCAAACGCGGGGCGGCTGCGCGGCCGCCCCTACGCATGATTTTGTTGGGCAAGCGCTGGTTACTTATTTCTTTGAAAGCGCCTTAGGCAAATTGATTGCGTCACCAATGCCGCGCCACCAGAGACCTTTAGGGTCTAGCAGACCCTAAAGGTCTGGTCAGTGCGCACATTCTGTGCCATTGAGTGTCAAGTAAATTTTGCTGACAATGCTAAAAACCGGCAACCACTTTCCCATGCCGCAATCGATTACCAAAAACCATCCTCTTGGTTATAGCCAAATTCTTCGCAAATGCCCGCCACGACGGCAACAATCTGGGCGTGGGATTGACCGTTAGAGGCCAACAATCCATTATGGGCGCGTACATCACGTTTGTTAAACGTAAGCGGGCTGCCCCAACAGTCGGTGATCTGTCCGCCGGCGGCTTCCAGTAGCGCCGCTGGTGCACAAATATCCCATTCCTTGCAACCGGGGCTGGGGTGGGGATAGAGGTCGGCCAGTTGGCGACTGATCAAGCCGACTTTTACCCCAACGCTGCCGCTTACGCGCTCACTGGTGATCCGTAAATCTTTGCGCACCTTATCCACAATCTGTTGGCGATGGCTACGGCTGCTCACCATCACCATGCGGCTGACATCGGTTTGGGTACTGACCGCCAGCGGAATACGTTCGCCGTGTTCATAGAGATAGGCTCCATGATTGACCGCGCCGATATAGAGCAAGCCAGGGTCCGGCTGCATGATCACACCCATCACGGCTTTGCCGCCGATGGCCAACCCGATCATAATCGAAAACTCGCCGTTGCGGGCAATAAATTCTTTGGTCCCATCCAGCGGATCAATGATCCAAACTCGCGCCTTATTGAGTCGTATCAAATTATCTTTAGATTCTTCGGATAGCAAGCCATCCTCGGGAAATTCCGCCTGAATGCGCGAAACGATATGCAGATTAGCCGAGCGATCGGCCTCTGTTACTGGTTCATTGCCTGGTTTGTAGCGGACCTCAGATGAACCTACATAAAATGTATTGACAATAGTCGCTGCCTCACGCGCCAACGTACAAGCTAATTCTATTTCTGCCGTCAGATCGAGCGTATCTAACCTTTGCGCTGTCATGCTTATACAATCCCATCACTAGTAGAGTCTGGCGTAAATACCACGACGAAAATTTGGGGAATTTGACAATTTACTGCTGGTCAGCACCCTGGAAAATTCCTGTCGGGATTTACTAGTATCTATAAATAGTTGTCTGCGTTAACCCCAATGTTCGTCTGGCGTCGTGGCATGTACCAGAGGCAAGGGCATTGGCGGCTTTGGCAATGGTCGATCAGTACTTACACAGGATTTAGTAAATCCTGTTATCGTGTAGAACAAAATCAATCGTTGGCACAACGAAACCCAAGCCAAGGAGCTTGGGTTGTGCGCGCCAAATTTTGCTGGACATCCAGCCGCAACAATTCTGCACTATCGCCATATGAACCACCCTTTACCACAAATCCATCCGCAATCTCTCCCCCAGGATCTAGCGGGGGCGAGGCTGTCCATTCGGCGACATTGCCAGCCATATCGCGCGCGCCAAACGAGCTATCACCAACGGGATGAAAGGTGCCCACGGCACGCGTGTCGGTGACAAACATGCTGGCCCCATTCACAAAATTGGGCACAAAGTGATCTCCCCACGGATAGTGAAAATAGCGCGCCGTCAATGGCGCAATGCTAGCCGCCACTTCCCATTCCTCTAGCGTTGGCAGCCGTTTGCCCAGCCAGGCGCAGTATCCATTCGCCGCATCCCAATCCACATTGACAACGGGGAAATCCGTATAGACTGGGTTTGCAAAATAGGTTTCCCGTGTTGCGCTAGCCGCACTGCCCGGCGCGGCGCAGGCACCGTCGACATAACAGCGTTGATAGGCACCATTGGTCACTTCCGTCTGATCCAGATGAAACGCTCCCAACACCACTGTCCGCATCCGCCCGGCGTTCCCTAGATCACTAAGATCACTAATTGTATAGCTGCCTGCCGGAATGCGCACGATTTCGGTATAGACAGTACGCTGCAGCGCGCCATAGCCAACTGTCACAGAAAGCACACAGAACGCCCAAAACAACCAACGCAACGACCATCGATAGGAGAGGGGAATGGCCTGACGATTGGCATCCCCACTACCTGTTGTCGCCACCCACAGATGTGAATGACCCTGTAACTCGGCAAGCGCCTTCACCACGAATTGGCGACGTTTGCCCTGGGCCACCCCTAGCTCATATACCAGATCATGCACGAGATAATCCATCCAAATGGCGCTTTGCGCATCCTCTTGCTGAAGTTCCTGGATAAACTTGGCTGGCAACGGATAGTTGAGATCCAACAGCGCATCCTTGATCAGAAATGCTGTCCGATCCGGATCATCTTGATGGCGCAATGCCGTAATCATACCACGCTGACGGCGCAGCGCAACACGCAACAAGAAAGAGCGTTGTGTCTCGTCTAATGAATGACCTGCCTCTAATGCCATTAGCCCATCGCGCAGCAGCGTCAAGGGTGGCAATTCACCGTTAGTCCACCAATGATCCAACGCTTCATCCAACGCCATGCGCGTCGCGATCACACGGCGCGCACCCGTATCTTGCGGTGCCAAATCAATCGGTGCCAAATCAATTGGTGGCGTTGCCGCGGCAGGTGTACGCGCTGCTGGACGCGGGTTGGTCGTAGGCTGTGTCTGGTTGTGGACCTCCCAGCGCTGCCCAGCGCGGTTTACTGGTGTGCGCGGCGGCGCAACGGGTGGGTCATTTTCCCATACAGCTTTCTCTTCCGCGCCAAACTCCCAATCTAACGTAGACCGACGACGTTTCAAACGCTGCTGTATATCGGCTTTGGTTACTTTGCGCGGAATCAAAGAAAACCAAGCATCCGGCTGTGCATTAGACTGTTCATCAGACATAAGTCCATTGTACTTATAGGGTATTGGCAAAGCAAAATGCAACTACGTTGGATGTCAATTAGTCTGCCATACAACCAGACAAGGTGAAAACATGGTTCTTGAACGATATTGGAGTAATCTAAAGTTCCAATAACCGGAAAGAGGTACAGAACGGAGAAGGCTGGTATTGCCTGAGAACAAGCGCCACAAGAAGAGGAAAAAGATTCTACACGGGAATTTGTTAAAACAAATGATTGAAATAAAAAAAGACTGTTTAACATCACGTTTCCCCCGATAGCGGCAGAGCCGCAACGTGATATCAAACAGCCTATGTACAAAGTATAACATGGATTTTTGGGTTTGTAAACCCCCCAATTTAACGAATTTATGTAGGATTTCAAAAAACATCTGCGTGCGCGATAGAGCTTTGTAAGTAATACTAGCCAATAGTACTGGAAATTGCAGGACTTTTTGATTTGATGTGCCCTGATTGTCCTCAAGGCCACTGGATATCGCCATACGCAATAGCGCATAGCTGATCATCGGCTACGCGTGTAAATGCCTATCTGTTTCTATCATCTATGGCATTGCTCAGTATAGACAGATTACACAGGGTGAATCATTGAATCCTTGTGCAACTGTTCACTGCCCAAAAGCAACAAAACCAGTTAAGCTTATACTGCGGACATGGCGTGTCCTTTATGCCTATGTGCTTGGGCAAAACGAACCTCCGATTTTGTTGAAAACACAAATTATATTTGAATCAGAACGAGGAGCAAGGAGCCATGTGTGGAATTGCGGGTTTTTGGGACAAGACTGCCAACGAGCACGCAGCCGTCGGGCAAACCATTTTCAAAATGCTGCAAGCGCTGGGCAATCGCGGGCCGGACTCGGCGGGTGTGGCGCTCTATAGCCAACAGCACGACGGCGATCTGGTCTTGCGCATCAAATTAGGCGACAGTGGGAACCTGGACGAGCGGGGCCGGCAGATCGCCAATCGCGTCCAAGCGGGTGGCTGTACACTCGGCGAAGCGTCTACAACTGCCGAATATTTACGGCTAGTGATCGATACGCCGCCAAGTGACCTGCGCCGCCTAGAGCAACTGATTGAGGCCGAAGGTGCCGATATAGAAGTTGTGAGTATTGGGCACAATTTGGAAATTATCAAGCAGGTCGGCTCACCACAAAATCTCGATGACACCTATGGCATCCACAGCGTGACCGGCACCCACGGTATTGGGCATACCCGACTCTCCACCGAATCGATTGTCGATTTAAGCCATTCGCAACCCTTCTGGGCCCACGGCCATCCCGATCTGGCGACAGTACACAACGGCCACATTACCAACTATGACAAGCTGCGCCGCCAATATGAACAGCGCGGTGTACGTTTTTATACCCATAATGATTCTGAAATCATCGGCATCTACCTGGGCGAACAACTGGCCAAAGGGTTGACGCTGGAAGCGGCCATGCGTGCTTCGCTCGTTGACTTTGATGGTGCATTCAGCTATCTCGCCGCAACGGCCAATCAATTGGGCTATGCTAAGGATCCCTTCGCGCTAAAACCGCTATTAGTCACCGAAACCGCGTCATTTGTCGCCATTGCTACCGAAGAGATCGCCATTCGCGCCGCCTTTGCGGACGATGGCCAGGGCCAACCCTATCAGGTGCGTGAGGCACAAGCCAAGGAAGTGCGCGTATGGCAACGATAGATTGTACAGAGAAAAGCACGCGTGAAATTAACCTGGCGATCAAAGCGTTGTTGATCGCGGGCGCAGATGAAATAACCGTGCAACATCCGGCGGCGCGGCATAATCTGGGCATTGCGCTGCTGCAATCGGGCAAAGTCACTTTTGACGGCAGTGTCGGCTATTACTGTGGGGGGATGAGCGACGGCGCGCAGGTAGAAATTCAGGGCAGCGCCGGCTGGGGCGTAGCCGAGGCGATGCTCAGCGGCACCGTGATCGTGCATGGCAATGCGGGCAATGGCGCGGCGGCTTCACTGCGCGGCGGCACGGTCGTCATTCATGGCGATGCAGCGGCGCGGGCCGGCATCTCGATCAAGGGCGGCACCTTGCTGATTGCGGGCAACTGCGGCTATATGGCTGGCTTTATGGGCCAAAAAGGCACGATCATCGTCTGTGGCGACACAGGTGAGGCCTTTGCCGATTCGATGTATGAAACGGTCTGCTTTGTGGGCGGCCACATTGCCGATCTGGGTAACGACGCGGTGATCGAAACACCGACGCCCGAAGAGCGCGCCCTCCTCGAAACCACCTTTTCATACTATCTAGCGCCGCAAGCACACCCACCGATCAACGCATTCAAAAAAGTCGTGGCTGGGCGCAAGCTCTGGAACTTTGACAAACGCGAATGGAAAACCTGGCGCGAGGCGCTGTGATTGGTCAAGAAGTCAAGGGGTCGGGTGGCCTTTATTATTTACAAACCCGCCAATCGCTACCAAAAACTAACCAATCGACCACCTGACCACCAAAAGAGCATCTATGTCTAACTCTATACAGAATGGCAACAGCAGCAATCTCCAAAGCAGCGGCACCTATACACCCAATGTGATGCAGGAGATCCAGGAAAAGGCCGAGCTAGGCCGCTACCGCATTCGCGGTTTTGGCACCTTGCGCCAACGCAATTGGGCCACCTTTGATGATCTCACCTTTATTCCCTGCACCCTCACGCGCATTCCACTCGAAGGCTACCGCGAAAAGTGTACCACCAAGACCCTGTTGGGGACGCGTTTTGCCAAGAAGCCCATTGAGCTCGAAATCCCGATTATGATCACGGGCATGAGTTGGGGCGCGCTTTCCCTGAATGCCAAAACGGCGCTGGCCAAAGGCGCGGCTATGGTCGGCTCGTCGAACACGACTGGCGACGGCGGCATGTCCGAAGCCGAGCGCACGCATAGCAAAACGCTGATCTACGAAGTCTTGCCCTCGCGCTATGGCATCAATATCCACGACATGCTGCGCGCCGACGCGATTGAGCTAACGATTGGACAGGGAGCCAAGCCCGGCACAGGTGGCTTGTTGCTCGGCTCCAAGGTCTCCCCGACAATTGGCGCACAGCGCGATCTGCCCATCGGCGTGGATCAACGCAGCCCGGCGCGCCACCCCGATTTTCTTGGCCCCGACGATATGATCATCAAGATCGAAGAGCTGCGCGAGGCCACCGATTGGCAGATTCCGATCTTTGTGAAGATGGGCGCGACGCGCGTCTATGACGATGTCAAACTGGCGGCCAAGGCGGGTGCCGATGTCGTCGTGATCGATGGCATGGAAGGCGGTACAGCCGCCTCGCCAGAGATCTCGCAGGAGCATACGGGCATTCCCACACTGGCCGCCGTATGTGAGGCGCGTGCCGCGTTGGAAAGTATGGGGCTGTATGGTCAAGTGCAAATCATTATTGCTGGCGGCATTCGCCACGGACCGGACGCAGCCAAAGCCATGGCGCTGGGTGCCGATGCAGTCTATATTGGCACGGCGGCTTTGATTGCACTGAACTGCAACAAGCCGATCTACGTCGAAGATTATCATGCGCTAGGCACAGCTCCCTATCACTGTCACCATTGCCATACTGGGCGTTGCCCGGTAGGGATTACCACGCAAGATCCAGAATTGATGCAACGGCTGGAGATCGACGCCGGGGCCGAGCGCGTGGCCAATCTGCTACAAGCCATGTCATTGGAAATTCAGATGTTGGCGCGCGCATGTGGCAAGTCGAATGTGCATGACCTGGAACCCGAAGATATGCGCGCCCTTACCCTGGAAGCCTCGCTGATTTGTGACATTCCCCTGGCGGGCACACGCCGCGTTTTTGGTGGCGGCCCCGGTTGGAAGGAACTAAAATAAGTCAGTAACAGGATGACAGACAGATAGCTTCATCCTGTTACCCTTGCCCCCTCACCCGATCATCCTCGCTTGTCTCACAAACTGTCACACGAAGGAGCCTGTCAACCATGAACCTTGATCAAGTCAAGACGCTGGTCGCCGAGAAGGGAATTGAATTCTTTCTCTGCTCGTTTGTCGAAATGAATGGCGCGCCCAAGGCCAAGTTGGTGCCAGCAACGCACCTGGAAGAGATGGCGCAAGAAGGGGCGGGCTTTGCCGGCTTTGCCGCGGGCAATATCGGCCAAATGCCCCATGATCCAGACATGATGAATCTGCCCGACTTGGGCTCGCTGACGGTGATCCCCTGGCGCAAAAATATTGCGTGGGTGGCAGGCAACATTTTTGTCAATGGCGCAGCGTGGCCCTACTGTCCACGCACAATCTTACAGCGCCAATTGGCCATCGCCAAGCAAAAAGGCTACACGCTCAATGTTGGCGTCGAACCCGAATTTATGCTCCTAAAGCGCACGGAACAAGGCACCTATGCGCCGTGGGATACGCTCGATACGCTAGCCAAACCCTGTTATGATCTGCGTGCGCTCTACCGCAATCTGGATATTATGACCACGCTGGTCAAATATATGCAAGAGATGGGCTGGGATCCCTACGCCAACGACCATGAGGATGCCAATTGCCAATTCGAGATCAACTGGACCTATGCCGACGCGCTCACCACAGCCGATCGCCAAACCTTCTTCCGCTGGATGGTGCGTACGGTAGCCGAAGAGCATGGCCTCTTGGCAACCTTTATGCCTAAACCCTTTGCCAATCTAACGGGCAATGGCGCGCACTATCACATAAGTCTGTGGGATAGCCACAATGCGCAGAACCTTTTCTTGGACAAAGGCGACGCCAATGGCTTGTCCCAAGTGGGCTACTGGTTTATGGGCGGCATCCTCAAACATGCCAAAGCCTTGGCCGCGATTGCCGACCCGCTGGTCAACAGCTATAAGCGTCTGCAAAGTGGTGGGCCACGCTCCGGCGCGACGTGGGCACCGGTCTATACCACCTATGGCGGCAGCAACCGCACCCAGATGATCCGCATTCCCGGCCCTGGACGCATCGAGAATCGCACGGTCGATGGCGCAGCCAACCCCTACCTGACTTGCGCTGCCCTGCTTGCCGCGGGGTTGGATGGCATCGAACAGCAGATTGATCCCGGCGAGCGCAACGATGACAACTTGTACACCCTCTCTGCCGAGGAACTGGGCGCGCGCAAAATTGATACATTGCCACGCTCTTTGGCGCAGGCGATTGATTATTTAGAAGCGGATGAGGTCGTCAAGAATGCGCTGGGCGCGGACTATGCCGCCTATTACATCCAGACCAAGCGCGAGGAATGGCGGCAATATCACAGCAGCGTTAGTCAATGGGAAACAGATAATTATCTTGGCGTCTATTGAATCGCCAGACACCGGTTAAAACCAGTGCCTGCGAGAAGAAACCAAACCGGCTTAAGCCGGTTTTGGATACCAGGCGTCGGTTCGGGTGCCCCCGGGCGCGATGCTGTCTGTAGCCGGCAGCGCGGCTTCTGGTATATACAGTGGAATTCCATGGACTCCGGCTAGATACTGCATCATCGTATTATCGTTTTCCGCCGTATTGGCAGCATAGTGGGCCGTGACCGCGCGCGCCGAATTGAAGATAAGCTGGGTGCCAACCCGCTCGGCAACGCGGATAAATGCCACGACAACCATTGGATCAAATTGTTTGCCAACACAATCGCGCACTTCAGCAACAATCTCGTCGATTGACATGGCACGACTATAGGGGCGATCCGACGCCATGGCTTCCACGGCATCACAGACATTCAAAATGCGTGCCTCCAACGGAATCAGATCACCAGCCAAGCCATCTGGGTAACCGCCCCCATCCCAGCGTTCGTGATGATGGCGAATAAAGGGTGCCAAATGGCGCAATCCCTGGCTGGTGGCCACAAAATCGGCACCGATGTTGGCATGTTTTTTGATAAAGGCGAATTCCATATCCGTCAACTTAGCTGGCTTGTGCAGAATCACCTCAGGAATCGCAATCTTGCCAATGTCATGCAAATAGCCACTTTGGCGCACGATTTCGACGCGCTCGTGGGAAAAGCCAATCTCGGTGGCAATTGCCACGGCATAGGCGGCAACTTGCGCGGCATGGTTGCCAACGTATGGATCGCGCGCATCAAAAATTTTGGCCAAGGTCAAGAATAGCTCATCGTTGCGCTGTTGAATCGCGTGATTGGCCACGGTCAATTCATGATTGACACTTTCCAATGACTGCATCGCCTCATATTGCAACTTGGGCAGCGTAAACGCCTGATAGATCAGGATGATCGGGGCTAATACGAAAACCCCCAGCACCAAGTTGCTATACATTACCTCGGCGGCGATAAACCCAATACACGCTAAGGGAATAATGATGCCCGCCACATAGCTACCATGACCAAAACCATCCAGCCCAATCGAAATCAGACTGGTTTGGGTTCTTGCCACAATCTGATTTTTCAGATCGGGGTAGTTGTGCTGGATACCGCTGTCCACAACGGCCACGCCAATGCCTTGGCCTTGCAAATGGGGCGCTTCGTTCCAGACTTTATCGGCACGAATGGCTTGATTGTAGACATTCCGTAATTTACCTGTATCGATACAGCCTGGGCAGACAGTTGAGACCACCGGCGCGTCCAGCGAAATCCAGCGGATGCTGGCGAAGCGTGCTAGAGCAGTGAGTTGGGCAACCGGTAACTCGGCAGCCAAGCCATTGATAATTGGTAAGCGTTTCATGATCTTCCCACCCAGGCGTGTTACTAATCGATCGACAGCATCATCCACGGTGGATTTTTGGATGATCACAGAGACAGTGGCTGTAGGCTATGCTGCAACGAATTGTAACAGATCCGGTTGAATGTTTGTGGGTAGAGCGACTACAGAATTCATGGACACAACGATTGGGCTGGCATGCAGCAGAAAAACCAATACAAGGAATGAACACAAGTAATTACGCCAACCAGCTATTTTCAGAAGACCAATTCTCATACAATTTCCCCTTACTTTGCCAAGAATGATGCGACGGCTTAATAATTTGTTTATGGCTAATCCAAAGGATAAGGCCATTGCAAAGAATAAAGTATCCAGTAGGGGCGGCTTGCAGCCGCCCGTTCGCAGCGAGCCAAACGCGGGGCGGCTGCGCGGCGGCCCCTGCGCATGATTTTGTTGGGCAAGCGCTGGTTACTTATTGCTTTGCAAGCGCCTAAGTAGACGTAGGGGTATGAGGTGTGGCGTGACTTTCATCCGCCACACCTCATACCCCTACCGCGCGTATCGTTTATTTTTGGGATTGGCCTATAAGGCTGTTGCAAAGAAATCAATACCCATGCTGCATTCCGGTTGGACACTTTATTAGTCCTTATTTTGTGATAAAGCGCGATTGAACAAGGTTTATATAGCGTTTATAAAATTTGCTACGGAAGAGTATCACCCGAATCGTGTTCAGAAAACCTTACAAATATCTTTCCAAATATTACAAATATGTAATAAATCTAATTATAATTGTAATTATATTCAAATCAAATTAAAAAACCGAGTTTTTGATGGCCGTTCCGGTCAATTGGTTTGGTACAAAGTAGGTTGTTGGGCAAGCAAAAGTCTGCGCACTGCTTCCCAATGAACACAGCTTGGAAGTCGGAAAGGGTTGCTTTATGCCGAAGCGATGCAGTGGTTGCGCTGGAATCAAAAATTCACGGTCCAACAGGGAGTAATGCAGCAACACTGAAATATGCCTAAATTTTTATAGAAAGCAGCAAGCGCGAAATTATCGGTTTCACCCCTGGGCACGCCACCGGAGACGGTGGCGTGGCCCAGTGCGTAACATGAGTTGATTAGTCTTGGGTCTAAAAGAGGTACAGCCGAAAAACGCGTTTGACACAGCAACCAACATCATGTACGATAGCGTATATCTTTACCAGTTACGCTAGCAACTCCCTATTAAGCAAAGACCAACATTCAACTGTCCAGATAAATTTTTGCAATATTTTTTGCAGTTTCTCTTGCTTTCCGGTAAAGATTAATTTTTCGTCTTCATATTCAACAATTTATTGAAGGTACAAGGAGGCCTAGGCGACAACAAACCTCTCGCTTGTCATCTCTTGCTCGAATTGCGCGCCCCCCTGCAAGCATCCCCAATACCCAGAGCGAATATTAGCGAATATCTAAGGAGGAACTACATGCGAAATAAGTTTATACTGTCTATATTCGCCATGACAATGGCGATCGTGATGGCGGCCTGTGCCCCGCCGATGGAATCTGCACCAGGTGCAGCCGCGCCAGGGGCAGACACAGGCGCCGCGCCTGCTGCGCCATTGGCCACCGGTCTCGAGGAAATTACGCGCGAACAAACATTGATCATCGGCTTCGAAGGCGGCCCCCATGCCGCGCCAGAGCAATCGGGCCTGAACCCTGGCGCGACCAATTCCCAGGGTCACCACCAGGTGATGATCGAATCACTCTATTATCTAAATTATCAGAGTGGTGAATTGATTCCGTGGTTGGCCGCTGGCCCCCCCGTCTGGAGTGAAGATTATACCGAAGTCACGATTACGCTGCGCGATGGCATCAAATGGAGTGACGGTGAACCTTTCACAGCCGAGGACATTGTCTTCACCATCGGTATGCTCCAAGCGAACCCCACCCTAAGCTATGCCAGCGTAGTGGTTGATGTTGCTGAGGCTACAGCGGTCGATGATCTCACCGTGCAGATCAAGCTCAAGAACCCCGATCCACGCTTTATCATCAATGCCTTTGGTGTGCGCATTTGGGGCGCAGTACGCATTGTGCCCAAGCATATTTGGGAAGGCCAGGATCCCAATACCTTCTCCAACTTTGATCTAGCCAAAGGCTGGCCGGTCTGGACGGGCCCCTACAAGCTCGTCAAGGCGACTGCCAGCGAGTTCGTCTTTGACCGCCGTGCCGATTGGTGGGGGGCAGAGACCGGCTTCCAACCATTGCCTGCACCCAAGCGCGTTATCTTTGTCGAAGCTGGCCCGGATGAACGCAAGGCCGCGGCCCTGACCGCGAATGAAGTAGACGGCGCACCCAGCCTACGCATTGATACATTTCAGGATGTCGTGAGTAAAAATCCCGACGCTATCGGGTGGACCGAGGATGGCACCCGTGCCTGGATCGACCCGTGCCCCGGTATGCTGGGCTTCAACACACGCGTCGCCCCCTGGGACGATCCAGAAATGCGCTGGGCGATTAACTATGCACTGCCCAAGCAAAAGATTGGCGATGCCACCACAGGCGGTCAAGGCATCGTCTCGAGCTACAATTTCCCCGCCTATCCCGCCTTGCAAGCATGGCTGACCGAAAACCAGGATCTGCTTGACCAATATGGTCCGGCGGTCTATGATCCGGCCAAAGCCAAAGCGATTTTTGAAAGCAAAGGCTATGTGATGGGCGCCAGTGGCTTCTATGAAAAAGAGGGGCAACCGCTCCAAGTCGATGTCCTCTTCAAGACCGATGAACCAATCTTGCCAGCCCTGATCGTCTCGGCGTTCCAAGATGTTGGGATCGATGCCGCCCCACGTGCGTTGGCAGGCGCCACCTACTTTGATGCCCGTAACACAGGCGATTTCGAAATTGAAACCCATCATGTCGCCTGTGGCAGCGTGGTTGAGCCCTACGATGAGTTGAATCTGCTGCATAGCCGCTGGGTAGTGCCGATTGGCGAAAGAGCTTCCAACAATATCTGGGGCTGGACCAACGCTGAATACGACAAAATCGTCGATGAAATGCAACAACTTGAGCCAGGTGCCGAGCAGCAACATGCGTTGTTCCGCCAAGCCTTGGAAATCCGCCTGCAGGAATTGCCGATCATCTCGCTCACCCAACAACAACGGATTGTCCCCTATTCTACCCGCTATTGGACCAACTGGCCCACCGCGGAAAACGATTATCACCATCCGCCGAACTGGTGGATGAACTTCATGATGCTCGTTGTCAATATCGAGTCTGCCACCCAGTAGCTAGATGTAACTAACTCATGTTACGCACCGGGAACGCCCCCATCCCTGGCGGCAGTCCGGCAGGATGCCGCGGGAACCCTCTGGGTGCCCAGGAGGGACTGTGTAACATGAGTACCTAAACAAAGCTCCCTGTCTTGCTGACCGCTGACAGGGAGCTTTGTGCAGACAGCTTCGTACAAGCCACTTTGTGGATCGAGAGAAAAAATGAGTATCCAATATGTGCTCAGACGGCTGGGCATCTTCTTTTTGATTATCTGGGTCGCTTCTACCTTGAATTTTCTAATTCCGCGTCTGGCCCCTGGTGATCCGATTGGGGCAATTTTGGGCCAAATGCAGGCCCAGGGCGCGACCGTGGCCAATAGTGCGGAGATTATTGCCATTTTCCGCGAACGCTTTGGTCTAGATGATCCGCTCTATATTCAATACGGCAAATATCTGTGGGCCTTAGCGCGCTTTGACTTGGGCTACTCGATTGCCTTTTTTCCGGCCAAAGTGACCGATATTGTTAGCAACGCGCTCCCGTATACAATTGGTCTGCTCACCGTAACCACCTTAATCACCTTTTCGATGGGCATCTTTGCCGGTGCTTTGCTGGTCTGGCATGCGACCCCGCGCATGGCCAAAATCGTCATCACTTTCTTTATGATGCTTGCGCCCATTCCCTATTATCTGCTGGCAATCATCTTTGTCTCTGTACTGGCTTTTTCGCTTGGGATCTTTCCCTACAGCGGCATTGTTTCGGTGGGGCGGTTGCCTAGCCAGGGCTTCGATCTGAGCTATATTCTGGATGTACTCTATCATTCAACCCTGCCCGCGCTTTCGATTATTATTGCCGGTGTCGGCGGCTGGATCTTGGGCATGCGCGGCATGATGGTGACTGTCCTCGGCGAAGATTATCTCACCTTGGCCGAAGCAAAAGGATTGCGCGAACGGCGCATCTTCTTCGCCTATGCCATGCGCAACGCCATGTTACCGCAATTCACCGGCTTGGCGATTAGCCTGGGCTATGTGGTTTCGGGGGCCACCATTGTCGAGTTGATCTTCTCGTACCCTGGCATGGGCTACCGCCTCTTTCAGGCCATTAGCACCAATGACTTTCCCGTGATCCAAGGCATTACCTTCTTTTTGGTTGTCTCGATCGCCGTTGCGATTCTTGTGATCGACCTGATCTACCCCAGGCTCGATCCCAGAATCACTTATAACAGGAGATAATGCATGACCATTGCATCCGTGCCGGGCACGCTGCCACAAGAGCTTCCCAGCGCAGCACAGCCCCAGTTGTGGACCAATGTCCGCTATTGGTTAGGCAATTGGAAACTAACCATTGGGTTGATCATGATTGTTGGGTTAACCTCCTTCAGCATTATTGGTTCTTTGATCGTCGATTTTGACCGGACGAAAGTTGCCTCGGCGGGCTTTAATCTGCGGCCTTCGGCGGAATATCCGCTGGGCACCGACAATGTGGGGCGCGACATCTGGGCCTTGATGATACATGGCATCCACCCATCGCTCAAAGTCGGCTTGATTGCCGGCGTGATTGGCACATTGCTGGGCGTGATCCTGGGCATTGTCGGCGGCTATTATGGCGGCTGGCTCGACGCCATCATCAGTACAACCGCCGATATTTTTCTTACCATCCCATCACTCTTGATCCTAATCGTATTGGCCTCCTATATTCGCACCACGACGATTGAGTTTACGGCGCTGGTGATTGCGATTTTTGCCTGGGCCGGGCCCACGCGCCTGATGCGCGCGCAAACGCTCAGCTTACGCGAGCGCGCCTTTATCCCGCTGGCCAAACTTTCTGGCCAAAACGATTTTGAGATCGCCATCAAACAAATTCTGCCCAACTTATTGCCCTACATTATGGCAGGCTTTGTCGGCGCGGTGTCGGGGGCCATTCTTTCGCTGGTGGGCATTCAAGTCTTGGGGCTAGGCCCCCTCTTTACCCCCAACCTGGGCATGATCTTGCAGGCGGCCTATTTGGGTGCGGCCATCTTCCGTGGCATGTGGTGGTGGTGGATTCCGCCCACAGCCACCCTCATGGTAATTTTTATTAGCCTCTTTCTGATTAGCATTGCGCTCGATGAATTGGCGAATCCGCGCCTGCGCGAACGGGCCAAATAGACCGAGCAAGCTGCATCCGATTGCATGAATGCGCTGCACGCGTTTTTATTATTGAAAGGTATGGTATGACCCTGCATGAAGCGCCTGCCCTCCAGGTTGAAAATTTACGGGTGTACTATTGGACCAACCGTGGCCCGGTCAAAGCCGTAGATGATATAAGTTTTACGATTGGACGCAATGAACGCTTTGGCTTTATCGGCGAGAGCGGCTGTGGCAAAACAACCACAATCATGGCGATTCTGCGGCTGATCAAGAAGCCGGGCAAGATCGAAAGTGGCCGCATTCTGTTGAACGGGCATGATATTGTGGCGATCGACAAAGAAGAGATGCGCCAGACGCGCTGGCGCAAAATTTCGCTCATTCCGCAAGGGGCCATGAACTCGCTAAACCCGGTCATGCGCGTGCGCGACCAGATCGGCGATACGATTCTGACCCACAAGGGCGCGGTGCCGAGCACCGTTTTGCGCGCCGAGATTCTCGATTTGCTGGATATGGTCGAGTTGCCCGCCAAGGTGGCCGACATGTATCCGCATGAGCTGAGTGGTGGCATGAAGCAGCGCGTCTGCATTGCCATGGCCACAGCGCTAGAGCCAGAGCTGATCATCGCCGATGAGCCGACCAGTGCGCTGGATGTGGTGGTGCAAAAGGCTGTTATGCAAACGCTGATCGGCGTGCAAGAACGGCTGGGTGCCTCTATGATCCTAATCGGCCACGATATGGGGCTCACGGCCCAGGTATTGGATCGGGTAGGTGTGATGTATGCCGGTAAATTGGTAGAAGTGGCGCCGATCCGCGAACTCTATCACAGGCCGCAACACCCGTACACACAAGCGCTGATCGCTTCGTTGCCCTCGGTGCGTGAAAAGAAGCGCGGCGGCGGCATTCCAGGTTTACCGCCGTTTCTGCTCAATCCACCCCCAGGTTGTCGCTTTCACCCGCGCTGTCCGCACGCCTTTGATACCTGTAAAAGTGTAACGCCAGCGCTCATCGAAGTACAGCCGGATCATCTGGCCGCCTGTCACCTCTATGCGCAAGGTAATGAAATCTGGACGAAACCAAATGGTAAAGCCAATGATAAAGTCGATGTCAACACCCCTGTTTGAATTACGCAATTTGACCAAAATTTATGGTGGTGGCTTACTGGGTCGTCAAGCGTCCCCGGCGCTCGATGACTTCTCACTCACCTTTGAAGAGGGCACGCCCAAGATCACCACCATCGCTGGCGAAAGTGGCAGCGGCAAGTCTACATTGGCCAATTTAGCCTTGGAGTTTGTACACCCGACCAAAGGGCAGATTCTCTATAAGGGCAAAGATCTCAGCCGCATGTCGCGCAGCGAGCGCTTCACCTTCCGCCGTGAGGTGCAGGCGATTTTTCAAGATCCCTTTGGCACCTACAACCCCTTTTACAAGGTAGACGCTGTTTTCGATACAGCCATTGGCAAATTCAAATTGGCCCATAGCCGTGAAGAAGCACGCAAACTGGTGTGGGAAGCGTTAGAAGTGGTGGGTCTGCGCCCGAATGAAATTTTGGGCAAATATCCGCATCAACTCAGCGGCGGCCAACGCCAACGCATTATGGTGGCGCGCGCCTTTCTGCTCAAGCCACGCATTATCGTGGCCGACGAGCCAGTTTCCATGATCGATGCCTCCTTACAAGTGCGTATTTTGGATATTTTTCGCAACCTGAAGGAAGCCTATGGCATCTCCTTTCTCTACATTACCCATGATCTGTCAACCGCGTATCAGATTAGCGATGATATTTATGTGCTTTACAGCGGTTCGGTCATGGAAAATGGCAATGTAGACGACGTGATCCAGACGCCCCAGCATCCCTACACCCAATTGCTGGTCAATTCGATCCCGGTGCCCGATCCAGATATTCGCTGGGAGGGACGCAGCACTTCTTCGGCATCGGAAATGGTTGTGAAAGCTGCCAACAACGGCTGCAAATTCTATCAACGCTGTCCACACGCCATGCAACGCTGTGCGGCAAGCCCACCCCCGGCCTACAGGATAGGCGAGAATCAATACGCCGCGTGTTACCTCTATGCCGATGCGCGCCAAGCGTTGGCCGCCGATTGACCCTGGCCGGGCCACCCCATTTCTGCGATTGACCCGGCCTATTCATCATCATTTTCTATCTTCACGTTTTGCCGTTCTCCCCGCGCCTCCCTATACGATCGGCATGTTTGCACTTCAACGGCAGTGATCAGAAGGAGGATGTGTGCCGGGGACGAGCGACGGCCATATCGCTTTGACAAACTGTACCCCCGCTCGTCCCCGGCACACGTTGTTTGCTCGTTCTAAAATTTACCCCAAATTGACATGCACCCGTGATCTGCCCACTACATTTGTGCGATCGTAACGATGCTGGCCGCCCTGGGCTAAAGCCACAGGGCTAGGAAGCAACGCCCCCTGAAGGGGGCTGCATAGACAGACAACCAAAAGCCCGCTTGAGCGGGCGTTGTTCGCTAGCCCCACGCCTTTAGGCTGGGGCGGACGGTGATTTTTTCCTTCAGTTTCTCCTTCCCCAAACTTGTGGGTAAAGCGAAGCCTGACAAGGGAAGGAAACGTTTACGGTGATACAGTTCCTCCCCTTGTCAGCTAACCTTTACCCACAAGTTGGCAGTAGGGAAGGCGTGCCGGGGAGGTTGGCTGCACCTTACGCGCAGGTACACCCTGTACCAAAAGGTGGGGGTGGCTTGGTCGTACGACAACGTTAAATTCGTGTTGAATGAATTCAACACCTGAGATGGCAAAGGTGTTTAAACACGTTTTCTATCCCAGGCTCTGAATTTATTCAGCGCAGTAGGTGATGAAATTTAACGTTGTCGTAATCGTTACAAACTTAGTGTCTGTCCAAGAATAACATGGATGATTTTAGACAGATTTACTCGGGTAACATCACGTAAATTAGCTACTTTATTTCTGGACATACCCTTAGCGCTTTCAAAGAAATAAGTATCCAGCGCTTGCCAAACAAAATCATGCGTAGGGCGGCCGCGCAGCTGCCCCGCGTTTGGCTCGTTGCGAACGGGCGGCTACAAGCCGCCCCTACTGGATACTTTATTCTTTCTACTGTCCTTAGGGTATGTCCAAGAATAACATGGATGATTTTAGACAGATTTACTCGGGTAACATCACGTAAATTCACTATTTTATTTTTGGACAGACCCTTAGTTTCTTTTCTTCCGAAATATTGAGGAGATAGCGATATGCGATCAAAATCCGCCAAATGACGCATTAAAGTGTAAAGCCAATCCGCTACAATGGACAGTAGGAAACTCGATTGAGCATTTTTCCTTGGTGACACCAAGGGGAACGTCTCAACACGCCGATCTATCGAGCAACAAGCTTGACACCCGACAGCCCTAGCCTTACAAGTCTGCGGCTAGCGCTTTTGAACGATTTCGCGCAGCAACCCATTTGTGTAACAGGCGAGAAAGCCTGAGATTAGCGCAGACCGGAATCCGCATTATGAAACAGACCCATACCCACTACAATTCCCAACTTCCCAAACTACGCTTGGTACTTATCCTACTGGCGGTGCTCATCTTATTGGCTGGCTTGGGCGTTTTCCTCTTCATCCGCGACGAATATGCACAGCTTGTCTTCATCAATGTGCTCTATCTGCTATTGAACTTGTGGGCCGTGATCAGCCTGTTTTGTGCAGCATGGCGTTCTGCACGCCATGCGCGTTCATTGGCCCTGGCCTGGGGCTTCATCGGCTTAGCCTACTTATGTGCTGGCGTCAGCAGTGGTATCTGGGTTGTGCTGAATCTACAGCATGGTTTCGTCGCTTTTCCTTCGCTAGCCGACGCCGTCTTTTTGGGTATCTATCCCCTGTTTCTGTGTGGTGTGCTGCTTTTGCCGGCCAAACGCCTCAGCGCCAGAGAATGGCTGACCACCACGCTCGATATGACCATTGTTATGCTGGCCGCCACGCTTGTGTTTTGGCAATATCTGGTCGGCCCGACAGCAGCCGCGGTGAACACGCAGGAGATGTTTGTACAACTATTGGCCCTAGGCCCGCCCGTAGGCGACTTGCTGTTGCTCTGGACGCTCCTTATGCTTCTATATCGCCGGACAAGCTTGCAACATGCAGGCCCCCTGGTTATATTGGCATTTGCGATTGGGCTGGCGATTGTGGCCGACAGTCTCTATGCATTGCGGGCGATCCTAGGCACCTATGATAGTGGCGGACTATTGAATATCACTTGGGTGTTGGCGAGTCTCCTCTATGGCGCGGCTGGTATTTGGCAAGCCGCCGCCGCGGGGTCATCTGCCAAGACGGTTGTGCCTACCCAGACGCCGCCGTTGCGCCTGAGCATCTGGCTTCCCTACCTGCCTTATGTCTGGGCATTGGGCGCATATATCCTCTTAGAAATCAATGGCAATAGCCAAGCAAGTTGGGTAACCATCGGTCTCGAATTGATCATTGGGCTGGTACTGTTGCGGCAGATGGTGACACTCTATGAAAACCGCCTGCTCTTTGTGCAGACACAGGAGGCGTTAGATCAGATGCAGCGCCAAGCCGAAATTTTGAAACAGACCAATCAGGCGCTCCAGGTAGAGATCCTGGAGCGCCAACAAGCAGAAGCAGCATTGCACAATACCCACGAACGCTATCGGCGTGCGATTATGGCCATCGACGCAGTGCCCTATGAACAGGACTATCGCACAGACTCGTTTGTTTTTATGGGCGAGGCCATCCAGGGAATTACCGGTTATATGGCCAGCGAAATGACCCCGATTCTGTTACACCAGATTTCACTGGAAACGATTATGCAAGGGGATAGCGAGGGCTTAAGCGTGGCAGAAGCAATTCGGCGGACGCGCCTTGGCGAGTTCCAGCGTTGGCGCTGCGACACCCGCATTCTTACGCGTAGCGGTGAGGCGCGCTGGATTATGGATACCTCAGTCGAGATTCATGATGAGCAGGGTCAATCGACTGGTTCGATTGGCATCTTGATCGATATTACTGAACAAAAGCAAGCAGAAGCGGATCTTGTCAAGCAAAAGGAAATGCTCCAAACGATCTTCGATCACATTCCCATGATGATTGATGTCATTGATAAACAAGGACATGTAAAGCTGGTGAATCGCGCCTGGGAGCAGACCTTGGGGTGGTCGCTGGCAGAAGTCCAACAGCAAAATCTGGATATTGTTGCCCTCTGCTATCCCGATCCAGTGGACCGGCAAAGGGCACTCCAATTCATTGCCGCGGCGACATCCGAGTGGATCGATTTAAAAACCAGGGTGCGCGATAACCGTGTGCTCGATACGCGCTGGGCGATCATTGCCCTCTCTGATGGCACGAATCTTAGTATCGGACAGGACATCACTGCGCGCAAAATGTTGGAAGAACAGTTCCGCCAGACCCAGAAGATGGAAGCAGTCGGCCAATTGACGGGAGGCATTGCCCACGACTTCAATAATTTGCTTACCGTAATCAATGGCTATAGCGACCTTGCTCTGCGCCGCTTGCCAGAAACAAATCCGTTGCGCCACAAACTGGAAGAGATCAAAAAAGCGGGCGAGCGCGCCGCGGCATTGACCAGTCAATTGCTTGCGTTTAGTCGCAAACAAGTCTTGCAGCCGCAAGTGCTCGATCTCAATCGGATTGTGGCCGAGATGGAAAAGCTGCTGTTGCGCCTGATCGGAGAAAATATCGAATTGCGCACCCGCCTTGCGCCGACGCTCAAGCAGATCAAAGCCGATCCTGGGCAAATGGAACAGGTGTTGATGAATCTGATCGTCAATGCCCGCGATGCGATGCCACAGGGTGGCAAACTGACCATCGAGACACAACAGATCTACCTTGGGCCGGACTATGCGCGCCAGCATCTCGCGGTCAATGAGGGGCCTTATGTTCTGCTCGCCGTGAGCGACACCGGCATCGGCATGGATGAGGCAACACAAGCCCACATCTTTGAACCTTTCTACACCACAAAAGAGGTCGGCAAAGGCACCGGGCTTGGGCTCTCCACCGTCTACGGCATTGTAAAGCAGTCCAGTGGTCATATCTGGGTCTACAGCGAGGTGGGGCGGGGCACGACCTTTAAGATCTATTTGCCTTGCCTTGCCGAAGATGTGTGTATCAATCCCCACAAAGAGGAAACCGAAACGTCGTTGCATGGTACCGAGACAATCGTCCTGGTGGAAGACGAAGAAACGGTGCGCGACCTTGCCCGCGAGGTGCTGACAATGTACGGCTATCGCATCCTCGAAGCGGCCAATGGCAACACGGCCCTTGCGCTCTGCGCGCACTATCAAGAACCCATTCATCTGCTCATTAGCGATGTCATCATGCCAGAGCTCAGTGGCAGCGCCCTAGTCAAGCAGTTGGCCCAGGTGCGCCCCGAGTTGAAAGTGCTCTACATGTCCGGCTATACTGATAATGCGATTATCCACCAAGGCGTGTTAGATCAGGAAGCAAACTTTATCCAAAAGCCCTTTACACCCCTCGCCTTGGCCCACAAAGTACGGATGATCCTCGATAGCTGATGGGCAGGGATTCAGCCGGGAACGCCGCCATCCTGGCGGGCAATGCGTGTATGAATGTAACAATGATCGATGTAACCGAGGTTGAGGGCGCACAAGTTGGCGACGAAGTCGTGATCATCGGCAAACAGGGCAATGTCCAGCAGACGGCAGCGGATCTGGCTAGTACAGTTGGGCGTAGATACCACGGCAGTTAATAAGGCACGTTACTCGTGTACATCATGGTAAAAATAGGGTACCTTATTTACGCCGGGATCTACTAGGATGATGGGAACGATGGTCTATGCGGTGTTGGTCAATCTTTCTCCACTGCTACCACGCAGGGTTACGCAATGAGTTGAAATGAGCCCAATATAAAAGAGATTATGCCGATTTGTTATTTGGGCAACAAAACCAGGTGGAATTGTTCTTGTAGGTGCGGTTTGTAACCGCACAACTCGGCATCGACCGCGCTTGTGCGGTTACAAACCGCACCTACGAATGCGCAAAATTAAATCAAAATAAGGTCTAAGTGTCTGTCCAAGAATAACATGGATGATTTTAGACAGATTTACTTGGGTAACATCACGTAAATTCACTATTTTATTTCTGGACAGACCCTAAGGCCATTGCAAAGAATAAAGTAT